>CAYGMX010000211.1:0-5506 GCA_964351055.1 uncultured Loktanella sp.
CGGGCCATCACCTTGAGCGTGGGCGGCATTGCCGCCGCGACCTTGCTGACCGGCGCGGGTTTTCCGCAGGTTTTCGTGGCTTGGACGCGCTTTGCCTTGGCTGCTGCCTTGCTCGCACCGTTTTGCGGACTGCGCCGCGCAGAGCTAATCCATTTCCTGAACTGGCGGCTCTATCTACGGGCCGCTCTGATCGTCGGTGGCATCATCAGTATTCTTACCGCGCTCAAGACCGAACCGATGGCGAATGTCTTTGGCGGCTTTTTTGTAGGGCCTGTGGTGTCCTATTTCCTGTCTGCGCTCTTGCTGAAAGAGCGGATTACCCCGCTGCGGACGATCCTTCTTATGGTGAGCTTTGCAGGGGTTCTGCTGGTTGTCCGGCCCGGGTTCGGGATGACGACGGGCATGGGTTTTGCCATTTTGGCGGGGTGTTTTCACGGGTCTTATCTGGTGGCAACCCGCTGGCTGGCGGGCGATTTCCGGCCAAGGTTCCTGCTGTTTTCGCAACTGCTGATCGGTGCGGTCCTCCTTGCGCCGTTTGCTTTGGGGCCTGTCCCGCAGATCACCCTGCCACTGTTCAGCCTGATCGCGATATCCGCACTGGGGTCGGCCATGGGCAACCTGCTGTTGGTGCTGGTAAACCGCACAACCCCTGCCGGTGTGATTGCTCCGCTGATCTACAGCCAATTGCTCGCGGCAATGGTGATTGGCTGGTTGGTTTTTGGCCAATGGCCCGACGGATTAAGCCTGATCGGGTTGGTCATCATCATGACCGCAGGCGTGTCATCGGTCTGGTTTGCAGGCCGTGGCCGTTAGGCCAAGGTGACGCCTGCGTCTTTCATCCCTGCTTTGGCCGCATCTAGCGATCCGTCAAAATCAATCGCGCGGCAAAGATCGGTATTCACCGTAACCCTGAACCCCAGCTTTGCCGCATCGACCGCCGAAAAATTCACGCAGAAATCCGTGGCCAGCCCGACTAGCGTCAATGTGTCGATCCTGCGGGTCCGCAGATACCCTTCCAGCCCCGTTGGCGTTGTCTTGTCGTTTTCAAAGAACGCAGAATAGCTGTCGATCGCTGGATTATAGCCCTTGCGCACAATCAGATCGGCGCGGTCGGTCAGCAGATCTTTGTGAAAGGCGGCACCTTTTGTGCCCTGAATACAGTGGTCGGGCCATAGAACCTGCGGGCCATAGGGCATTTCGGTCATGCTCATCGGGGCGGCGTCATGGGTCGAGGCAAAGGAAGAATGTCCGGCAGGGTGCCAATCCTGCGTCAGGATCACGGCGCTGAAATCGGCCATCGCCGCGTTGATACCGGCAACGATGTCATCCCCGCCCGCAACGGCCAGCGCACCGCCGGGGCAGAAATCATTCTGCACATCAATGACAAGTAAAGCATGGGTCATGGCTGTCTCCTTCTGGCTTGGGTGCAGGGTAACGCCAAACGCCACAGGCTGCGAGCAGGTTTGCGCGAAATCCCCTCATGTGGGGGATTGACGCCCGCCAACCGATCGCATACGCCGCGCCCCTTTCCTGAACGCAAGAGGCGGATATGGCGACCTTGGGTATCGACTTTGGCACCTCGAACACGGCGGCGGCGGTAATGGCGGCGGGCCGTCCGCATCTGATCACCGTGGAACCGGGGCGCAAGACGCTGCCGACCTCAGTTTTCTTTGATTATGACCGCAAGATCACGACCTATGGATCGGTGGCCAATGCCGCTTTGGTCGATGGCCGCGAGGGGCGTTTCATGCGGGCGCTCAAATCCGTGCTGGGCACGCCCCTGCTACGCGAAAGACGCCAGATCGCTTACGCGCGGCTGACCTTGCTTGAGGTTGTGGCGCAATTCTTGCAGATGATCCGCGAACGGGCCGAGGCCGAGACCGGCCAGATATATGATGTGGCCTTGTCAGGCCGTCCGGTGCGGTTTCATTCGTCTGATCCCGCACGCAATGCGCAGGCCGAAGTCGATCTGCGCGAAGCCTATATGATCGCAGGGTATAAGGACGTGTCGTTCATGTATGAACCCGAGGCGGCGGCGCTGGCATCCGGCCCTTTGGGTGCGGGTGATTTGGGCCTGATCGTGGACATCGGCGGCGGCACATCGGATTTTTCGATCTTTGAACGACATGGCGAACAAACGCGGATCATCATCAGTCACGGTGTGCGCGTTGGGGGGACCGATTTTGACCGCGCAATCAGCATCGCCGAGGTCATGCCGCTTTTGGGGCGTGGGACCGAGGTCCGCAATGCCATCGGCAATGGCCGACACACCGCACCCAATGCGATTTTCAACGATCTGGCGACATGGCAGAAAATTCCCTTTGTCTACACGGCGGAAAACCGGCGGATGGCTGAAGATTTCGCCAAACTGGGGATTGATCCGGCCCCCTTTGCCCGATTGGTCAGTGTGCTGGAGATGGAGTTGGGCCACGATATCGCCTTTGCAGTCGAAGCCGGAAAAATCCGCATCAACAAACCAGAGGCCTGTGATGCAGGGATCGACCTGCGTGTGATAGAACCCAATCTATGGGCGCGGCTCACAAAGGCGGCGATGGCAGATGTGCTGACCGACTACGCCATTCAGATCAGGCAATGCGCGGTCGAAACCCTTGAAATGGTCGATCTTGCGCCAGCGCGCATCGGCAAGGTTGTGTTTGTCGGCGGCTCCAGCCTGCTGCATGTGGTCGAGGATGAAATGACTGCGCTTTTCCCCCATGCCGCGCTGGAACGGGCCGAGGCCTTTACCGCTGTTGCCGACGGGTTGGCAATTGCCGCCGCGCGTGACTTGCCCCTTTGAACAGAGCGGCGTATTTGACGCATATGTATACCGTTGCGGCCCTTTATCACTTTACACGTTTTGCCGACCCTGCTGCCTTGCAGGGGCCACTGCTGAAGCTGTGCAAATCGCGCGGGATCAACGGCACCCTGTTGCTGGCAGGCGAAGGGATCAACGGTACGATTGCGGGGGATCGTGCAGGGATTGATGCGGTGCTTGCCCATATCCGCGCCCTGCCCGGCTGTGCCGATCTGGAGTGGAAGGAAAGCACCGCAACCACCCCGCCATTCCACCGCATGAAAGTCAGGCTCAAGCGCGAGATTGTCACGATGGGCCAGCCCGATGTCGATCCGGTGGCGCGTGTGGGGCACTATGTCGAAGCGGCCGACTGGAATGCATTGATCAGCGCGCCCGATGTGGCGGTGATTGATACACGCAACGACTATGAGGTGGCGATCGGCACCTTTGACGGTGCGATTGATCCGCAGACCAAGAGCTTTGGGGAATTTCCCGCATGGTGGGAAGAAAACAAGCACCGCTTTCATAACAAGCGGATTGCGATGTTCTGCACCGGTGGTATCCGCTGCGAGAAATCAACGAACTACCTGATGGGCCAAGGGGTCGAGGATGTGTATCACCTGAAAGGTGGCATCCTGAAATATCTTGAGGTGGTCCCGCAGGAGAACAGCAAGTGGGACGGTGACTGCTTTGTTTTTGATGCCCGTGTGAGCGTGGGGCACGGGCTGGCCGAAGGGCCGCATATCCTGTGCCATGCCTGCCGCCGTCCCCTGCTGCCCGAAGACCGCAACCATCCCGCCTTCGAGGAAGGTGTCTCCTGCCACCACTGCGTGGACGAAACCAGTGCAGCGGACAAAGGCCGGTTCCGCGAGCGCCAGAAACAGATGGCTTTGGCCAAAATGCGCGGCACGCATCACATTGGCGGGGCATGACAGCATGACAGGCTCCTTGCTGCCAGGCCGAAGGGCGTGACCAAAGCCAGACTATTCCTGCCAGTCCTGCTGGCGCTTGCAATTGGCACCGCAGGCGGCATCGCTGCATATCTGGGCGGTCTGCCTTTGCCTTGGATGTTGGGGCCGATGATCGCGAACACGGCGGCCGCCATGCTGCGCGCGCCGGTCAAAGGCCCGCTGCCTTTGCGCCCCTATGTTATTCCGGTCATCGGGGTGATGTTGGGCTCCGGTGTTTCTGCCGAAGTTTTCGACCGGCTGGGCGGTTGGCTGATCACACTTGCGGTGCTCCCGGTTTTTCTGGGCTTTGCAGCAGGGATTTCCTACTTTGTCTATCGCCGGATCGGGCAATACGATCCAACCACTGCGTTCTATGCCGCTATGCCTGGTGGGCTGAACGAGATGCTGATCCTCGGGGCAGAGGCAGGCGGAGATGAGCGGCGGATTGCGTTGGCCCATGCCGCCCGTGTCCTGATCATCATCGTTTTTGTAGCACTTTTCTTTGGTCTTTTTCTCGGCGTCACCAGCGCGAGCGGGAACGCAAACTGGGTCGGGCTGGGTGCAATTACACTGCGGGACTATGTTATTCTGGGTCTATGTGCCGTGGTGGGTACAATTGCGGGCAAGTTTCTGGGCCTGCCCGCTGCACCGATTTTTGGTCCAATGATCCTGAGCGGGATCGCCCATGTTGCGGGATGGGTTGTTGTGGCACCGCCATCTCTTTTTGTGATTGCCGCACAGATCACGATCGGCACGATCATCGGGACGCGCTTTGTGGGTGCAACATTGGCCGAAGTCCGCCGTGACCTGAGTCTTTCAACGCTTGCCTGCTTGTTGATGTTGATCTCTGCTGTGGGCTTTGCCGAACTTCTTGCATGGGGGACCGGCATTCCCCTTGCGCAAGCCTTCCTGGCTTTCTCTCCCGGTGGTTTGACAGAGATGGGTCTGCTCGCTTTGGCGATGAATCAGGATGTGGGCTATGTCTCTGTCATGCACATCATCCGGATCACGCTTGTGATCGCGATAGCGCCGTTCATATTTCGGTGGACGCGTTAGCGTTCCCTATGTGGCTATGCCTGCGGGGACAGGCCGTGCCCTAAAAGCAGCGGCCTGTGATCGGATCATCGCCAAGGGGACAGACCTAGAAATCCAGATTTTCGACGTTCAACGCATTGTTCTGGATAAACTCGCGGCGCGGTTCCACGACATCACCCATCAGCTTGGTGAACAGATCGTCTGCCTCTGCCAGATCTTCGACCTTGACCTGCAAAAGCGTGCGCGCATCAGGGTCCAGCGTCGTTTCCCAAAGCTGGTCGGGGTTCATTTCACCCAAACCTTTGTAGCGCTGGTAAGACAGCCCCTTTTCACCTTCTTCAAGGATCGCCTTGAGCAGATCAAGCGGGCCGTGAATAGCTTGGCTCCGGTCCTTGCGAATGAGCGTTGCTGGCAGGTCGTAGACGTCCTGTAGGCTTTGCGTGAACGTGCCGGTGCGCCGGGCTTCGCCACCGCGCAGCATGGGGCCATCCAGCGTGCGCACTTCTTCGACGCCGCGCAGGATGCGCGCCAGACGCATGCCTTGGTCTTGCGTGATCCGGCCTTGCCAGCCACGTTCCCATTCCAGCGCAATGAGGTTCAGCCGTTCGGCCACGCGGTCCGCCGTGCCTTGCAGGTCGTTCTGCACCACACCAGGGACAAAGGCACCGGCAATGGCGGCTTGTTCCAGAATGTGGCGGGGATAATGGGTTGGAAAGGCTTCCAGCAC
>CAYGMX010000212.1:0-5485 GCA_964351055.1 uncultured Loktanella sp.
CTGAACGCCCATGCACTGCCAAGCACGGCGAGAAGCACCAAGAGCCCCGTTCCTGCCAGTTTGTATCGCACGGCCCCGTGCCCTCCTTTTGGCTATTCTGCCACCCTGCGCTGCGTGGCCACTGCACCTAGTATACGGGCATTTCAAAGTGCTGCGGAAACACAGTCGCAAGATAGGCTTGGACCTGCGCGCGCGCATCTTCGCGTTTGACATAACCGGGATACATCAAAAGGTTCAGGAAAAGCCCGTCATACAACCCTTCCAACGTCCGCGCGACAATTGCCGCAGGCGGGCAGCGATAGTGCCCCTCCTCGATGATCTCGGAGCACAGTTGCGTTGAAAGGTCGTAACGCTCGTCGTCGATCTGGTCGACAAGGGACCGATAGACCGCACGCCTTCCGGCTTCGCCATAAAAGGCAAACCAGACAGCCAGCTTTTTGCGCGAACATATCTTGGGATGAAAGTGCGCATCAACAATCGCAAGAAGTTTCTCGGAGGCCGTCAGACCGGCATCGTTAAAGGCTTTGTACCATTGCGCATGATGCTCTTGCGCCAGTGTCATCAGCGTTTGTTCGAACAGGTTCTGTTTGCTGTCGAAATGGAAATTCACAATCCCTGTGGAAAGGCCTGCGATCTCGGTCACTCGTGACATGGTCGTGCCCCCGATCCCGTGCTGCGCAATCGATGTGATTGTCGCATCGATCAACTGGCTGCGGCGAACGGCCTTGGTTTCGGTCCTGCGGCCGGATTTCATGTCGCTGTCGGGTTTTCTCAGGGTCTTGTTCATTAATGCGTCCGTCACCTGCTGATTTAATGATGTAATTTCCTTTAATCCGCGTCCAATACGACAATTTCATCCGGAGACCAAGACAACCATAAGGGGGCGCCCGAAGATGTGGCAAACGGGCCAAGGTGCGGCGCAGAGACCGCGACCGGTTCCGCCTTGCCCGCGATCGTAACATAGTAATGGCTGCGTTCGCCCAAATAGGCCGCCGTTTCCAGTTTTCCGGCCACGGCATGGGTAGTTTCCGGTTTGTCCTTCGTCAGCGTGAACTTTTCAGGACGCAGCGCCACCTGCACCGCCGTCCCGTCGGCATGCGCAAGCCCTGCCGCAGGAACCGCGATTGCCCCCAGTCCTTCGGTCTCGATGGCGGCTGTGGCCGCACCATTGCGCCGGACGGTCCCGCGGAAGAAGTTCATGTTGCCGATGAAACTCGCGACCTTCCGGTTCAGCGGTTTCTCATAAAGTCCGGCTGGCGTATCGACTTGCAGAACCTTTCCCGCGGCCATCACTGCGATCCGGTCCGACAGGGTGAGCGCCTCTTCCTGATCGTGGGTGACAAAGACGAACGTGATCCCGACCTGCCGTTGCAAGGCGCGCAGTTCCAACTGCATCTGTTCGCGCAACTGCTTGTCCAGCGCACCAAGCGGTTCATCAAGCAACAAGACCTTCGGCTTGAGGATCAAGGCCCGTGCAAGTGCGATGCGCTGGCGTTGCCCCCCCGACAATTCTGTCGCTTTGCGTTTGCCGTACCCGGGCAGTTTGATCAGGTCGAGCATTTCTGCAACCATCGCGTCACGCTGGTCCTTGGGCAGTTTGCGCTTGCGCAGACCATAGGCAATGTTGTCGCCGACATTCAGGTGCGGAAAGATCGCATAGCTTTGAAACACCATATTGACCGGACGGTGATGCGGCGGCACGTCGGACATCGGCTGGCCATCGATAAAGATCTCTCCGCCAGACGTGCTTTCAAAGCCGGCAAGCATCCGCAAGAGCGTTGTCTTGCCGCACCCCGATGACCCCAGCAGGGAAAAGAACTCGCCCTGCCCGATCTCGATCGAAACCTTGTCGACAGCCTGAAAACTGCCAAAGAATTTGTCGACATTTCGGATCGAAATAAAACCGTCAGTCTTGGTCATGCGTTACCTTTGCCTTTCGTCGTCCAGCCCGATGCGCCCGACCCACTGCGCGATGAAAACCAGAATGAAAGAGACAAACAGGATCATCGAAGACAGGGCAAGAACCGACGGAAATTCCTGCGGGAACCGAAGCTGTCCCCAGATGTACATGGGCAGGGTCGGCGCGGTGCCGCTGAGAAAGAATGCCATGATGAACTCATCAAAAGAGATCGTGAACGTCAGCAAGAGGCTCGCCACCACGCCCGGCATGACCATCGGAAAAGTCACACGCCAGAACGTCCACCAGCCATTTTCACCCAGATCAGCCGAGGCTTCTTCCATTGACGGGTCAAACCCTTCAAAGCGGGGCAGCAGGGCGGCCACCGCGAAGGGCAAACAAACGATCAAGTGGCCCACCGAGACCGTGTAAAGCGACAAAGGGATGCCCAGCCTGCTCATCAGCACAAGGAGCGCCACGCCAAAAATGATGCCCGGAATGACAAGCGGCATCATGATGAACGTCACCAGCGCGCTCTTGCCCGGCATCCGGTAGCGGGTGATCGCCCGCGCCGCGACCACCCCAAGCACCGTTGAGATAACTGCAACGACAAGGCCGACCCTGACGCTGTTCCACAGCGCATTCCATACCGGCTCCCTGTTCCAGAGCTCGACGTACCACTGCACGGTAAAGCCGTTGAGCGGGAAACGCACATAGATCGAGTCGTTGAAACTGAACATCGGGATGAACAGGACCGGCACATAAAGTACAACCAGAAAGACGATCGCATAAAGCTGCAAGGCGCGATTGGGGCGCTTGATATAGGTCCCGTCGCTCATGTCGTGCGCTCCTGTACCTTGCGCGTCAGCAGCAGGAAAACCACCGCAATGGCCGCAATCCAGAGCATCAGCACAATCGAAAGGCTTGCCCCCATGGGCCAGTTGTTCACCGCCCCGAACTGGATCTGGATAAAGTTGCCAATCATCGCCCCGTCAGGCCCGCCAAGCAAGGCAGGTGTGATGTAATCGCCGGTTGTCGGAATAAAGATCAGGAAGGTGGCTGCGATGATCCCCGGCATCGATAGCGGCAATGTGATCCGAAAAAACCGTGCCATCGGCCCGTCGCCCAGATCGGTCGCCGCCTCCAGCAGCGACTTGTCGATCTTTTCAAGCGAGACATAGAGCGGCAGGATCGCAAAGGCGGCCCATGCATGGGCCAGCGTAATAATCACGGCAGTCTGGCTATAGAGCAGGAATTCAAGCGGGGCCTGAATGATCCCCAAGGACATAAAGCCCGAATTGATCACGCCCTCAAAGCCCAGGATCACCTTCCACGCAAAGACGCGCAACAGATAGCTGGTCCAGAATGGCAAGGTCATCAGGATGATCCACATCATCTTGTTGCGGTGCACATGAAAGGCCACGAAATAGGCCATCGGGTAGCACAAAAGCACGGTCGCAACTGTCGCCACGCCCGAAATCCAGAACGAGCGTTGCAGCAGGGCACCAAAAATGGGCTCGTTCCATGTGCGGGCGTAGTTGGCGACTGTCGCTGTCGTGTCAAAGCCGAAACCGTCTCTGGTCCAGAAGCTCATGACCGACAGGATGATGAAGGGAACAAGAATGCCGAAGGCCATGATCAGCAATGTCGGAGACATCAAAAGATAACCGCGTGCTGGTTCACTGCGATAGAAGAACGCCGCAATCCGGCTTGCGCGACCGCCTCTTGCGATTGGTGCGGTTTGGCGCTGTGAAAGTGACGTATCGGCCATCCGGTTCACTTTTTATAAGGTGCAATGCAGCAGACCCGCACACGCCGTGACGCATGCGGATCCGGTGGGATCTGGCGACTAGAAGCCTGCTTTGATCTGCTCAAAAGTCTCGTTCATGCGGCTTTCCCACTCTTGTGTTTGCGGCACTTGGAAGTGGCCCGCCGCAAGAATTTCTGTGGGTGCTTTCGACAAACCAAGACCGACAAGGGTTTCATCATCAAAAGCGTCGAAGGCCTTGATGTTGGAGTGTCCATAGCCGTAGTCGTTGATCATGAATTCGCCGGTCTCGACGCTGAGCAAGGCATCAATGACATCATAAGCCCGATCAAGGTTGGGCGCATCCTTGTGGACCATAACGCCGCAGACCCACGTCAGGGCGCCTTCCTTCGGTCTGGCAAATTTCACCGGCACGCCTTCGGACTGCAACAGCACGGCAGAGCTGTTCCAAGTCATCGCCGCCGCCATCTCGCCTGAGGCAAGCGCTTGCTCGAGGGTTGTGGTGTCGTCTGTGTAAACACGGATCAGCGGGCGCTGTTCGCGCATAACGGCAGCAATCCGCGTGAAGGCGTCTTCGGTCGCGATTTCTGATAGGAGTACACCTGCCTTGATCGCGCCGCACCACCATGCGTCCGCACCGGACGCCAGCGACCCCAGACGGCCCGCATAGCGCGGGTCCCAAAGCATGTCCCAGCTTTCCTCGCCTTCGAGTTCGAAAAGATCGGTCCGGTAACTGACCGAAGTCTGACCCCAGTCAAACGGTGCCATCCAGATATTGCCGCCATCCGCCGCGTTTCCGGGCAAATCGACAAGTTCGGGAATGACATCGGGCCAGTTGGATAGGCGCGATGTATCAATTGGCTGGAACAGGCCGGACTGCACCCAGCGCGGCATCGCCGCATTGCAGGGATGGGATACATCCACCACAAATCCGCCGCGCATCTTGGTCAAGGCTTCCTCGCTGCCGCCAAAGACCGCAAAATTTGGCAGTTCGCCATGCGTTGCCTGATAAGGCTGGAATAATTCGGGGATGTCATAGCCACCCCATGTAAAGAATGTGGCCTGATCCTCTGGTGCGGCCAGTGCGCGCCGTGACGTGGCGGGCACGGTGGCCATTGCCACACCGGCCGCCAATAGGCCTTTTGTGAATTTTCTGCGACTTAGTTTGCCTTCGCGTACCGCGCCCAGCTGATCTAGAATATCCATGACAACTCGTCTCCCCTGTTGCTCCGCGCCCCGTCCTCCGCGACGAGGCTTTGCGGGATCATCTGCTCTGCTCCAACCTTGATCCTTGCATCAGACGGGTCAGCACCAGATTCCAGAGCGCATCGATTGAACGATCATTCAATCATTGGATGGACTTCGAATCGTGTCAAGTTCGGATAGAGGCAAGCGCGAATGAATCGACCCTTTGCCCAAAACACGGGCATAGCGATATGCGGTCGGGCCAGTTTAATAGATAAAAACGGCATCGAGGATGTGAATTCACGCAGGCAGGCGGCTTTTCATGCGCAGGGGCAGCCTTGCAGGCAGAACATGATTCCTCTCTTGCCCCGCGGTGGCAAACCGAAGGACTATACCCCTACCTTGCGGGCAATCCGCCCTGCGTGGCTATCTGCGCCAAAGCAACCCAGACGAAAGACCGCCATGATCCCTGACGAGCGCCCTGTGATTGCAGACAGCCTTTGGACAGCGACCGCCAACCGCAGCCTCGACTATCCGGCACTTTGTGATCCGCAGCAGGCCGATGTCGCCATCATTGGCGGCGGCTATACCGGCCTGTCTGCGGCCCTGCATCTGGCGCAAGCGGGGGCTGATGT
>CAYGMX010000213.1:0-2012 GCA_964351055.1 uncultured Loktanella sp.
CAAAAAGGGTGTAAACATCTATACATCTCCATGAAGGGTTTCTTTGTATAGATGCGTTGGTTTGCTCAGTTTTATGGGACTTTGCGTGCCAGAAGTTCGCTAAGGGTGGAAAGGTGGGGTGGATGGATTGCAAAATGACTTGCATAGAGTCCCACCCACTTATAAGGGCGCCGCGTGTACCGTGGGCCAACGCAAAGCGGCCATTCCCAGCGCTTGGTGCCAAAGTCTGCTTTGCGGACAAAGCGGTCGTCGACATTTTTGGTTTGAACGGCCGCTATCCGCGCCTTTCGCCAGCCGCAAAATAAATAATGGTGATGATAGGACCATTGCTTTAGTCTGCGATGCGCGACAGCATTTTGTAAACCAGAACACTTGACTGCCTAGGTCACACATTTGGCCGTTGATACGTTACTTCAAAACGCCAGATAACCCTTCTGGCCCAGCCAAGAAATCCAGAAAGCTTCTTACCTTTGCAGGTAGGTAGCTTCGATCAGCATAAATGGCTTGAATGGGTAGTTTTGGCCATACAGTCTCGGGTAAAATAGTTTCAAGCTGGCCGCCTTTCACGTCGTTCTGGGCTGCCCAGTTCGGAAGCATGGCAAAGCCCATGCCAGCAACAGCCGCTTGATGAAGAATGCTTTCGTTAGAGCTGGTCAAAATTGGCCGAAGCTTAATATCTATCCCTTTTTCCCCACCAAATTTGATGCGCCCGTCCGCTGCAACTTGAGAGTAAGCAAGCATAGGGGCGTTGTTTAGATCGTCTGGGGTTTCGGGGCGGCCAAAGCTGTCCAGGAATGCAGGCGCAGCCACCATCTGAAACGTGACCTCTCCCAGCTTGCGCGCAATAAGCCCATCGTCCAGCTTGAACGCAACGCGCAGCGCCAGATCGACGCCTTCTTCGACCATGTTAATCTTGCGACCACTCAGGTCGATATCAAATGTTACATGCGGGTTTTGCTGATTATAGGCCGCCAGAATTTTTGCAAAGGCCGGATTGGACATCCAAACAGGCATCGACATTCTAAGCGTACCGCGCGGCGACAGGCTGTCTGCGGTCAACTGCGCTTCAGCTTCGGCCAGCCCATCAAGCAAGAGGCGGATCGTTTGCAAGTACTGCGCGCCTGCCTCGGTCAGGCTGACGTTGCGGCTATTGCGATTGAGCAAGCGCGCCCCGACGCGGGTTTCGACATGTTTGACGTGTTTGCTGGTCATCGCAGGCGAGATGTTGAGCCGGTCCGCGACGGCAGAAAAGTTCTTTTGCTCTGCAACTTCGGCAAAAACACGCAGGCTCAGAAGTGTGTCCATAATAAACTCACAGTAAATGGTAGATCAACAAATAGCCTAATGATGTCATTAATGGAAAGCTTTATTCCTGTTCTCATCACAACACGCTGCATAAGCGATTTTTTGGAAAGAGAACGACATGACAACGATTGACACAAACCCCGTACAGACCAGCAAGGGCTGGACTATTGGCCTTTGGGTCGCCCAAGCCTTATTGGCCGCAATGTTCTTGATGGCAGGCGCGACCAAGCTAATGTCCGGATCGGCCGAATTGGTCGCGATGGGCATGGGCTGGGCCGAAAACGCACCCTTCCTGCTGATTAAATTCATTGGCCTTGCCGAGGTCGCAGGCGGTCTGGGTTTGATCCTACCTGCCGCCACACGCATCATGCCGCACCTGGCGAAATGGGCTGCAGCTGGTCTGTGTGTCATCATGATCTTGGCAGCAGGCGTACATATCGTTCGCGGTGAATTCGAGGTAGTGCCGGTTAACCTGGTTCTGTTTGCACTGGCCGCTTTTGTGATCTGGGGCCGCACGAACAAGGCACCGATCGCACCACGCGCTTAATCTATTCCAATGCGCCTCGGTTTCTCATGCCGAGGCGCTCTTTCCTTTGCAAAAGGTTCCCTTCCCATGCTCAATTCTGTGCTTGTCGCCAACACAAACCTTTCCCCGCAAACTGACCGCCTGTCTTGGGGGCAGGTTGAGCTTCAGGTGACCGATCTGG
>CAYGMX010000213.1:2022-5472 GCA_964351055.1 uncultured Loktanella sp.
CCGATCTGGATCGCGCTGTTGCCTTTTGGACCATGGTCTTGGGGTTGATCGAACGCGATCACTCAGCGCCCGGCATCGCACTTGGCACGAAGGATCGCACGCTGATTGTCCTTCATCCAGGTGCGGAAACCCCTGTCAAAGCGCCCTTTACAGGCATGTATCACGTCGCAATTGGCGTGCGCAGTCAGGCCGAATTTTCCCGTATGCTTGCCCGTCTGATCCATCTGAACGTGCGGGTCGGTCCGACGGACCACCTGATGGCGAAATCGCTATACTTCTATGATCCTGATGGTCTGGAAATTGAGATTACCTATGAGACACCAGAACGGTTTAACCATTTTGGCGATATGTCTAAGGGCCTGACATTGTACGATGTTAACGGCAACACCCATTCTGGACGCCGACCGCTGGATGTGAGGGCCGAACTGGCTCATGCCGCGGGCGCAGATCTGATGGCACCGATGGCAGACGACAGTTACCTCGCGCATCTGCACTTCAAAGTGCCAGCCCTCGAGCCTGCCCTGGACTGGTTCGAAACCCTTGGATTTGAACGCCACCTGACGCTGGACGCTTGGGGCTTTGCCGATATGGGCGCGGGTGCCCCCAACACGCACCGTTTGGCCATGAATATCTGGGCGGGGCCAAACCGCCCGCCTATGCCGCAAAATATGGCTGGGTTGGTGCACTACGAATTGTTCGCACATGGCGATGCCGTCGTCTCACCCCATCTGCAGCAAGACGGCAATGCCTTGCGCGGAACCGATCCCGCAGGTGTCGCAGTAACCCTGCGCCCAGCAAAATAGGAGAGCATTGTGACAGATACCCCGATATCCTACCGTAGAGCACAGATCATTTTGCACTGGGTCGTTTTCGCGGCCATCTGGGTGCAATGGCTTTTCAACGAGCCGATGAAACGCACCATCGAGGCCATGCAGACCGGCGCGACACCCGCCGACGGTGACATGACCATGGCTTTGGTCCACGTCGGCTTTGGATCGACAATCCTGCTGGCAGTGCTCGCGCGGCTTTATCTGCGCTATCGCTACGGTGCGCCTGGCCATGCCCCTGGAACATCCGAAACGCAGGCGAAGATTGCGACATGGGTGCACCGCGCGCTTTACGGCGCGCTAATTGCCATGGTGATCACGGGCGGCATGACTTGGAACGGCGTCGTTGATCTTGGCTATGTGCATTGGTTTCTAAACATTGTGCTTTTTGCCCTGATCACCGCCCACGCTCTTGCCGCCATCTTCAACCAATACGTGCGCAAGGACGGCACACTTGCGCGGATGATCCCTGCCCTCAAAAAGTAAAATATCGCCCAAGCCGCGACGGAAACCAACGGCTCGGGCGTATCACCCAACACATACATTTGCTTGGACCCTGATATGCAACGTTTCTTTGCAGCAACCTCACCTTACCTCACATGGGCAGTGCTGGCCTCCCTTGGGGTCATGATGACCTACACCGCACTGACATCAACTGACCCGAAGATCTTCCATCAACTTGTCCACCCTTCCGGTGAAACCTCCGCACGGTTGTTGATCGTGCTGATGATGGCGACCCCTTTGGCGATGCTGCTGAAAGGATGGCGAGGGCCGCAATGGTTGAAACGCAACCGCCGTTATCTGGGCGTTGCGTCATTTGGCTATGCGTTGCTACACACGATTTTCTACCTGCTGGATAAGGCGTCACTGACAACAGTCGTTGATGAACTGCCACGTCTTTATATCTGGACTGGCTGGATCGCGTTTATCATCTTTGTACCACTGGCTCTGACGTCCATGGATTACTTCGTGCGCAAGATGGGGACATGGTGGAAATGGTTGCAACGCTGGACCTACGCCGCCGCCGTGCTGACACTGGTCCACTGGGCCGCACTAAATGACTGGGAAGGCGCCGCACCCGCCCTTGTCCACTTTGGTCCCCTGATCGCGCTCGAGGCCTACCGTGTTTGGTATTGGTATCTTCGGCCACGGCCCGCAGTGGCATAGGACTGCCCCGACGCCTTGAATAAATGCATCATGCAGAACGAAGGGGAATAGTCCTCAAGCGACGCTTTCATCGTGTACTTTTGCAGTCATCAATACGGGATCTATTTGCAAAGCCGAATTCCGCTTGCCGCAGTTCGCCGCCATTCGCACGTGCCGCAGCATCGGTCAGTTTGGGCTCAAACCAGCCATTCGCCGCATCCTGCATGAAGGTCCGGTTTGGGCCGGAACCCCCACGCGTGACACTCACCCAACATTACAGACAGCGTATTTTCAGGCATGACGAGGGGTCGGCACCGGCCGATAGGCATGATAAGAAAATATTGGTGGACTGATGAGGGGGTCGCATGAAGATTGCAGTGATGGGCGCAGGTGCGCTCGGAGGCTACTTCGGAGGGCGTTTGGCCGCTGCGAAGCATGAGGTTGTTCTGATCGCTAGAGGTTCGCATCTGTCGGCGATCCGGGAGCGAGGTCTGAAGATCCTGAGCCCGCGAGGAAACCTGCATGTGCCCGAGATCGCGGCGACCGACGATCCTCGCTCTGTAGGGCCGGTCGACGTAATCATGTTTATGGTCAAGAACTACGATGTCCAAAGTGGGGCGCAGGCGATTGCACCAATGCTTGGACCCAACACAATGGTAGTGACCTGCCAGAACGGGGTAAGCGCCCATGATCGGCTTGGCGCGATCATCGGTGCGCAGCACGTGGTGCCAGGCGTGGCGCGCATCCCGGCCGACATACCAGAGCCCGGCGTAATCAACCATTCGGCAATGTGGGACACGCTTTCATTTGGAGAGTTGGATGGCCGGGTGACCACTCGCGTTGAGACCTTTCGCGATGCGATCCTCGAGGCTGGCGCGACTGCCGTGATCCCGGACAATATCCTGCACGACTTGTGGGCAAAGTTCATCTCTCAGGCGATGCTGGCCAGCATCACAACCCTGACGCGGCTTGATATTGGCCCTTTGCGGAACAATCCGGACAGCCGCGCATTGTTCCTCGCCGGGATGGAGGAAGCTGAGAGGGTCGGCAGGGCGGTGTTGCCAGACCTGCCCAAAGGGATCGTCGAGAGGACTTGGAAAACCGTCGGAACCTTACCCGACACGATGCACGCCTCGATGCTCGATGACCTGAACGCCGGTAAGCGGCTGGAGGTTGACTACCTGAGCGGCGATGTGGTGCGGTTGGGACGCGAGTACGGGATTCCAACGCCGATCCACGAGGTGTTCCGGGCGGCGCTCCAGCCATTTAAGGACGGGTCTCCCGGATAGGTAGCGCCGTTTAGAACACACTTATATCAAGGTGCAAACAGACCTGAATCGTTTTAGTTGCGGCATCGATGCCGCATCTTGATCATCTGTCAACTTGGGCTCGTAGCCGCCATCCGCTGCGGCTTGAACCAAGGTCCGCTCTGGCGCTGTTCGGCTGTTTTCTATCAATGGGTCCTAACCCCAGGGTG
>CAYGMX010000214.1:0-5471 GCA_964351055.1 uncultured Loktanella sp.
ATATCTGCGACGATATCCTGCTGCTCGAAGACGGGCACCCGCGCGGGTTCGGGGCGCCCGACACGCTTTTGACCGAGGCGCTTGTCTCCAACACATTCAGGGTCGAGGCACGGCGCGAAAGACTGGCCCCCAGTGACGCCCACCACCTGTCGTTCCACCTGCCCAATAAAGAAACAACATTATGAAACTGATCCCCGCAATCGCCATAGCCGCCTTGGCGGCAACTTCCGCTTTCGGGCAGACAACTGTGCAAAGCTGTGATCGCACTGTCACGTTTGACGCTCCACCAAAGGCTGCTGTGTCCAACGATATCAACCTGACAGAAATGATGCTGGTGCTTGGTTTGACCGACCGGATGGTCGGCTACACGGGTATTTCCGGCTGGAACAAGCTGGACCCAGAAATGACCGCAGGAGTTGCCGCCCTGCCTGAACTGTCAGAGCAATATCCGTCCAAAGAGGTTCTGATCGGCGCCGACACCGATTTCTTTTTTGCGGGCTGGAACTACGGGATGCGCGTGGGCGGTGAAGTGACCCCCGAAACGCTCGCGTCCTTTGGTATTCAAGTCTATGAGCTGACAGAAAGCTGCATCCACATCGGTGCAAAGGCCCCCGCCAGCATGGATGACATGTATAACGACCTGCGCAATCTTGGCGCGATCTTCGGGGTCAGTGATCGGGCCGAGGCCCTGATCGCGGGCTACCAAGCCGAGCTTGGCGGTTTTCTTGCCACCCAACCCACGCTTGATACCGCGCCGCGCGTCTTTGTCTATGACAGCGGCGAGGATGCGCCCTTTACCGCCGGACGCTATGCGATGCCCAACGCGCTGATCGAGGCAGCGGGCGGTGTCAACATCCTGAACGATATCGATAAAAGCTGGGCGACGCTTGGCTGGGAAACCGTGGTTGAACGCAACCCCGAAATCATCATCATCGTGGATTACGGCGAAGTGACCGCCGCGCAGAAACGCGACTTCATGCGGTCCAATCCGGCCTTTGCGGAGATAGATGCAGTCAGAAACGACCGTTTCGTCGTGCTTGACTATGTCGAAGCAACCCCCGGCCCCCGCAATATCACGGCGGTCAAGACGCTTGCCGCAGCGTTCCGCGCGCCATAGCGCATGGATCAGGCCGACCGACAGATTACCACGATCCAGCCGCGCAAGATCGCGCTGCGGCTGACCTATGTGGCAGGCACTGTGGCTTTGCTGGTGTCGCTGTCTTTTGCGGTCAGCGTCGGGGCGGTGACGGTGCCACTTGGGGCGGTCTGGGGCATCCTCATCAACAAGATCGTGCCGGGGCCGGGGTTCATTGCACCCGACTGGTCGGCGGGCCGCGAGGCGATTGTCTGGGATATCCGCCTGCCCCGCGCGATCCTTGCCTGTCTGGTCGGCGCGGGCCTGTCCATTGTCGGGGCCAGCCTGCAAGCGGTCACGCGCAACCCGCTGGCCGACCCGCATCTTCTGGGAATTTCGGCAGGCGGTGCGTTCGGTGCAATCCTCGCCCTGTTGCACACGGGGCTGTTCATCGGTTTGCTGACTGTTCCCCTGCTGGCGTTTCTGGGCGCGCTTGGGGCCACGCTGCTGGTGTTGGGCGTGTCGCAATTCGCGACTGCCACCACTGCTGACCGTCTGGTGCTCGCTGGCGTGGCGGTGTCGTTCATCGTGATGTCTGCCGCGAACGTCCTGATTTTTCTGGGCGATCCGCGCGCGGTTCATACGGTTGTGTTCTGGATGCTGGGCGGTCTTGGCCTCGCTCAGTGGGATCAGTTGATCTATCCGCTGGCGATCCTCGTGATCTGCGGGGCCTATCTGACCAGCCATGCCCGCAGCCTGAACGCGATGACCATGGGCGATGAGACTGCGTCAACAATGGGCATCCCTGTTGCCCGCTTCCGGCTGGGGGTTTTTGTGGTGGGTGCCTTGATCACCGGTGTCATGGTCGCATTTTCGGGGATCATCGGTTTTGTTGGCCTGATGATCCCGCATATCGTGCGGCTGATCGTCGGGGGCGATTACGCCCGCGTTCTGCCTGTTTCGGCATTGTGCGGGGCGATCTTTCTGGTCTGGGCCGATATACTGGCACGCACTGTCATGGCCCCCGATGACATTCCCATCGGGATTGTCACCGGATTGATCGGCGGCGTTTTCTTTGTCTGGCTACTGCGCCGCAACGCGGCCTAGCCGCATTTGGAATAACCGCAAGAGGCGCAGGTCATGCAGCCCTCGACCATGCGCAATTCGTAAGACCCACAAGACGAACAGGCCTTGCCGCGCGGCCTGCCGTTGATGGCAACCACATCGGCCTGAGGGTCGCTCTTCAGGCCCATGCCTTCACCCGCCAGAAACCCGATAGAGATCATATGCTTTTCAATGACACCACCAATCGCAGCCAAGATCGAAGGCACATACTTCCCCTGCATCCATGCCCCGCCACGCGGATCGAAGACTGCTTTCAGCTCTTCGACCACAAAGGACACGTCACCCCCGCGCCGGAACACCGCCGAGATCATTCGCGTCAGCGCCACGGTCCAAGCAAAATGTTCCATGTTCTTGGAGTTGATGAATACCTCGAAGGGTCGTCTGTGCCCCGCGATCACAAGATCATTGATGGTGATATAGATCGCGTGCTCGCTATCGGGCCACTTCAGCTTGTAGGTCGCCCCTTCCAACTCCTGCGGGCGGTCCAGCGGTTCGGACATATAGACCACCTCTGCCCCTTCATCGCTGGTGCGGACCTGCGCGGGCACCTCTGATGGTGCGGCGTCGGATGTGACTGACAGAACAGAGCCTGTCACATCATTGGGACGGTAAGTGGTACAGCCTTTGCAGCCCTGATCCCACGCCGCCATATAGACCTCTTTGAAAGCGTCAAAGCTGATGTCTTCTGGGCAGTTGATCGTTTTGGAAATGCTGCTGTCGATCCACTTTTGCGCTGCGGCCTGCATCCGCACATGATCCAGCGGGGCCAGCGTTTGCGCGTTGACGAAATAATCCGGCAATGGCGCATCCCCTTTCAGATCGCGCCACATCTGTACGGCGTAGTCCACCACCTCTTCCTCGGTGCGTGACCCGTCTTTTTGCAAGACCTTGCGGGTGTAGGCGTATGCAAACACAGGTTCGATCCCCGACGACAAGTTGCCTGCATAAAGGCTGATCGTGCCTGTCGGTGCGATTGAGGTCAAAAGCGCATTTCGTATGCCATTTTGACGGATGGCATCGCGCACGTCATCATCCATGTGCTGCATTGCGCCACTGGCCAGAAACTTCTCTGCATCGAAAAGCGGGAAGGCACCCTTTTCCTTTGCCAGATCCACCGACGCCAGATAGGCCGCGCGCGCAATGGCATGCATCCAGCGGTCTGTCTGCGCCGCAGCTTCTTCGGACCCGTAGCGCAAGCCAACCATCAACAAAGCATCGGCCAGTCCGGTCACACCCAGACCGATCCGGCGCTTGGCCTGCGCCTCGGCCTGCTGGGCCTCCAACGGAAAGCGCGATGCATCAACGACGTTATCCATCATGCGCACAGCAGTCGCGACCAGATCGGTCAATGCGGCCTCGTCCAAGGCGGCTGCATCCTCGAACGGGTCAGACACCAAACGCGCCATGTTGATCGACCCCAGCAGACAGGCACCATAGGGCGGCAAGGGTTGTTCGCCGCAGGGGTTCGTCGCAGCAATGGTTTCGCAATAGTTGAGGTTATTCATCTGGTTGATGCGGTCGATGAAGATCACGCCCGGTTCGGCGTAATCATAGGTTGATTTCATGATCGCATCCCACAGCTCACGGGCCCGCACGGTCCGGTAGACCTGCCCGCCAAAGACCAGTTCCCATGGAGCATCCGCCTTGACCGCAGCCATGAAGGGATCGGTGATGAGCACCGACATATTGAACATGCGCAGCCGCGCGGGGTCGGATTTGGCGGTGATGAAATCTTCGACATCGGGATGGTCGCAGCGCATCGTCGCCATCATCGCGCCGCGGCGTGAACCGGCAGACATGATCGTGCGGCACATCGCGTCCCAGACGTCCATGAACGACAAGGGCCCAGAGGCATCCGCCGCCACACCCATCACGCTGGCGCCCTTGGGGCGGATGGTCGAAAAATCGTATCCGATGCCGCCGCCCTGCTGCATGGTCAGCGCCGCCTCGCGCAAATGGCCGAAGATGCCCGACATGTCGTCGGGGATCGTTCCCATCACGAAGCAGTTGAACAGCGTTACGCTGCGGGCGGTACCGGCGCCGGCAATGATGCGGCCGGCGGGCAGGAAATGAAAATCCTCAAGCGCTTCGAAGAAGCGGTCTTCCCAGGCAGCAGGATCCTTCTCTGCCGCCGCGAGGGCTGTTGCAACGCGCCGCCAGCTATCCTCGATCGTCTTGTCCCGCACTTCGCCATCCGCCGTTTTGAAGCGGTATTTCATGTCCCAGATCTGCTCGGAAATAGCGGCGATGGCGGTCATGTCAGGGCTTTCCGGAACGGTTTAACGATGCGACCGGGGCTAGATAGAATAAGCTCTCCGAACGGATAATTCAAGGAATGTTCCTGTTATGTTCGGGAAATATAACCTGGCAATGGCCGGAGATGCTAGCGGCGCGGATGCCAGCGCTGCAAGGCGACGAAGGCCAACCCGTCCATTGAGCCAGCAGGTCCATCACGGGTCAGCCCGCGTGGCTGGAAAGCTCTTGCCGGGCGATTTCTTCGAGTTCGGTCTGCGCTTTGGCCAGGTCGTCTTCCAGGCGTTTCATGAAGATCTTGCGGTCGAGGCCCGGCGGTATGGCTGGAAGAAAGCGGATGGTAATGGTGCCGGACCGGCGGATGAGACTGCGGCGTGGCCAGTAATGACCGGAATTCAGAGCCACCGGCACGACCGGAAGGTCGAGATCCCGGTACAGGGCAGCAATCCCGATCTGAAACGGCCGGGTCTCGCCGGGCGGCGCACGGGTTCCTTCGGGAAACACGACAAGGGGCCTTCCGGCGGCAACGGTTTTCCGCGCGTCCCGCACCATTCCGCGCAGCGCGGTGGCGCCGTCCGCCCGGTCGATGCCGATGCAACCGTACTTCTTGACGTACCAGCCATAAAAGGGGATCCAGAATAGTTCTCTTTTCAGAATTGTGACCGGGTCCCTCAGGAAATAGGGATAGATCATCGTTTCCCATGTGGACTGGTGCTTCGATGCGAAGATGACAGGGCCGTCGGGAATATTCTCGGCGCCTTCTATTCGATGCGTCAGCCCGGTCGTCGCCTTGAGCAGGGCAAACACGGAAGCGGTCCAGAACCAGGCGATGAAACGGCTGGCCCAGAAGGGCAGGATCAGCGATGGGAGAAAGGCGAAACACATCAGGAACGCCCATATGCCGTAAAGAGCCTGATAGAGAAGGGAGCGTGCGAGTGGCATTTACCGTCTTCCCTGGCTGTCGGCATGCGATCGTCAAGGGCAAGGCGGGCAATCAGATATTTATTGAACTCAGTGG
>CAYGMX010000215.1:0-1474 GCA_964351055.1 uncultured Loktanella sp.
CCGTTGCGCGGGATAAATCCCTGAATGGCGAATATGACGCCAGCCACATGCTGACCCCGATGCCACTTGCCATGACCCTTGGTGCCGGTTCGATTGCCGAACCCTACATCATGCCCGCAGTCGAAAACATCAACGGTCAGGCGATCGTTCTGTCCAACGAGCATCTCGACAAGCGTGACCCTAGCCAATGGAAGGGCTTTACCTTCGGTGTGCCGTTTGAATATTCCATGCACAACTTCCTGCTGCGCTATTATGTTGCCGAATTCGGCCTTGATCCCGATGTCGATATCCAGATCCGCGTTGTGCCACCGCCTGAAATGGTTGCGAACCTGCGTGCTGGCAACCTTGATGGCTATCTGTCGCCTGATCCGTTCAACCAGCGCGCCGTTTACGAGGGCATCGGCTTTATCCACCTGCTGACCAAGGAAATCTGGGAAGGTCACCCCTGCTGCGCCTTTGCCGCGCCGCTGTCCTTTGCGACCGAACTGCCGAACACTTACGGTGCCTTGCTCAAGTCGATTGTGGATGCGACGCAATATGCCTCTGCGCCTGAAAACCGTTCGGAGATTTCCGAAGCCATCGCGCCGACAAACTATCTCAACCAGCCTGTGACGGTGATTGAACAGGTGCTGACAGGCACCTACGCCGATGGACTGGGCAACGTGCAGCGTGTCCCTGACCGGATCGATTTCGACCCGTTCCCCTGGCATTCGATGGGTGTCTGGATCCTGACCCAGATGAAGCGCTGGGGCTATATCGAAGGTGATGTCGATTACAAAGGCGTGGCAGAGCAGGTCTATCTGGCTGCCGACTGCAAAAAGGTCATGGAAGATCTGGGTTATGAAGCACCGGACGTGACCTACAAGTCGCACACGATCATGGGCAAGACCTTTGATTACAACGAACCCGAAGCCTACGTTAACAGCTTTGCGATCAAGAAAGGCTAAGGCAAATGCCCGCGCTTTCCCTCAATTTCCGCGCCGCCATTCTGTCGGTTTCCCTGCTACTTGTCGGCCTCCTGATCTGGGAGGCCGCCATTCCCGCCCAAAAGGCGGCAGGTGAACTGACGGAATACGAGCTTCTGACAGGTGGTGGCCAGCCCAAAGCGGGTGTGCCACCGCCCAGTCAGGTGATGGCCAAAGCATGGGAACAGCTGAGCGATCCGTTCTATGATGCCGGCCCCAACGACAAGGGGATCGGCATCCAGATCGGCTATTCCATCTATCGCGTTCTGGTGGGCTATGCTCTGGCTGCCGCAATCGCCATTCCGCTTGGGTTCTTGATCGGGATGTCGCCGCTGGCTTACAAGGCGCTGAACCCGTTCATTCAGGTCCTGCGACCGATTTCGCCGCTGGCGTGGATGCCGCTTGCCTTGTTCGTCATTCAGGACAGTGAAGCGAGCGCGATTTTCGTGATCTTTATCTGCTCGATCTGGCCGCTGCTGATCAATACCGCCATAGGCGTCCCAGCAGTG
>CAYGMX010000215.1:1484-5466 GCA_964351055.1 uncultured Loktanella sp.
TTTGGCGTGGCAGGTGTGCGCGAGGATTGGGTGAATGTCGCCCGGACCCACGAATTGAACCCGCTGCGCACGGCCTTTAGCGTGATTTTGCCTGCCGCAGCACCCACAATTCTGACGGGGATGCGGATTTCGATCGGGATCGCATGGCTGGTCATTGTCGCCGCCGAGATGCTCGTCGGTGGAACGGGCATTGGCTACTACGTCTGGAACGAATGGAACAACCTTGATCTGACGTCCGTTATTTTCTCCATCCTGATGATCGGCGTCGTCGGTATGGGGCTTGATGCAGCCCTTGGATTTGTGCAGCGCGCTGTCTCTTACGTTGAATAGGATAAAGACATGAAACCCTTCCTGAGTGTCGAAAATCTGACCCAGCGGTACCCCGACGGGGCAGGCGGCGAATTGACCGTCTTCGAGAATGCCACCTTCGGTGTGGAAAAGGGCGAATTCGTTGTGATCCTTGGCCACTCCGGCTGTGGTAAATCGACGATCATGAACATCCTTGCCGGCCTGTCCGACCCAACCTCTGGCGCGGTCATCATGGACGGGACCGAGGTCAAAGGTCCAAGCCTTGACCGTGGTGTGGTGTTCCAGAACTATTCCCTGCTGCCTTGGCTTTCGACGCTCAAGAACGTGACCTTCGGTGTGGCGGCACGGCACCCCGAATGGACCAAGGCGCAAGTCATCGAACATTCGACCAAATACCTTGCGATGGTCGGGCTGGAGGGGGACGTGATCCACCGCAAGCCCAGCCAGTTGTCGGGCGGGATGCGTCAGCGCGTGTCGATTGCGCGCGCCTTTGCAAACCATCCCAAACTGCTTTTGCTGGATGAACCTTTTGGTGCGCTTGATGCGCTGACACGCGGCACGATCCAGGATGAATTGTTGAAGATCTGGAGCGGAACCGAGCAGACCGTGTTCATGATCACCCATGATATTGACGAGGCGATCCTGCTGGCTGACCGCATCTTGCTGATGACCAATGGCCCCTATGCCCGCGTCGCGGAAAGCGTCGAAATCACGATCCCGCGCCCCCGCAACCGGACCGAAATCATCGAGCATCCCAACTATTATGCCATCCGCAACCACCTCGTGCAGTTCCTTGGCAAACGGTCCAAAGAAATGGCGGGCCAAAAGGTGCCCGCTGGTTCCGGCAGCCCTGCGACAGTGCGGATCGACAAGACAGACATAGCCGACGACCCCGAAACAGCACCGCCTGCGCTGCGGGCCGTCAACGAATAACCTCTGGAGGAGCAAAAATGAAAGACCTCACCATGACCCAGATGATGACAAAAGAAGACGTAACCGCCATGATCCTGTCGGCCAAAAAGACTGCGGGCCTGACCTGGGAGCAAATCGCCGACAAGATCGGGATGTCGCCCGTCTGGACCCATTCTGCGGCGATGGGCATGAACGCCTTTCCTGCCGAAAAGGCAAAGCTGATGGTCAGCGTGATGGGCCTGCCGCAAGAAGCGGAATCCGTGCTGTCAGAGAGCCCCACAAAGATCTGGGAACAGGCGGTTCCGACCGATCCCTGCATCTATCGTTTCTATGAAATCGTGGGTGTTTACGGTCCAACACTCAAGGCGTTGATCCAGGAAAAATTCGGTGACGGCATCATGTCTGCGATCGACTTTGAAATGTCCGTCACCCGTGTGGAAAACCCCAAAGGCGACCGCGTCAAGGTGGAAATGACCGGCAAGTATCTGGGCTACAATAGCTGGTAATAATCCACCTTTCATTTCCCCACAGGCTGTCCTGTTTCATGCCCCCTTTGAGACAGGGCATCCTGAGGTGAAAGCTATGCCTGGTCAGGCTTGTAGAAATCGCTGGTCTTTTCCCGTCCCGCCAGCCACCAGCCTGACTGCTGTGGCCATGTTTCAAACACGGTATCGTGCCCAAGATAACGCGCCGCATGCAGCGCCCACATCGGGTCAACCAGTGCCTCGCGCCCCAGTGCGATCAGGTCTGCCTGACCTTGTGCAAGGATGTCCTCTGCCTGCTGCGGATGGGTGATCAACCCGACAGCCATGGTTGCCATTTGCACCTCTTTGCGGACCCGTTCGGCATAGCCGACCTGAAATCCGGGTTGGCGTTTCTGGCCACCACTGGCTGTTGCCGCACCAGTAATGCCGCCGGATGAACAGTCTATTGCATCGACACCGATCTTCTTGAGTTCCCCCGCTAAAGCAACGGTATCATCCAGCGACCAACCTTCGGGTGTGCCATCCACCGCCGAAGTGCGGAAAAACACGGGCAGATCAGCGGGCCAGACTGCACGCACACGTTCGGCGATTTGCAGGGCCAAACGCATGCGCCCCGACAGGTCGCCCCCGTATCTGTCCGTGCGTAGATTGGATATGGGCGACAGAAAGCTGTGCACCAGATAACCATGCGCGCCATGGACTTCGGCGATCTTGTAACCGGCGGCAAGGGCGCGTTTGGCGGCGGCTGCGTAATCCTCGATCAGGTCGTGGATATCGGCTTCGGTGAGTGCATGGGGCATGGTCCACCCTTCCGCCACTGGCAATGCAGAGGGGCCAACAGGCGTCCACGGCATATCGCCGCGGGCAAAATCAGCATCATTCAGAGGGCCGTTGCCGAACCATGGCCGCTGCATGCCACCTTTGCGGCCCGCATGCCCAAGCTGGATTGCGGGGATCGCACCGTTGCGCAGGGCAAATTGCGCGACACGCGCATGTCCGGGAATTTGGCTATCTGTCCAAAGTCCCGGGCAGCCATGCGTGATCCGCCCGCGTTTCTGCACCGCTGTGGCTTCGGTAAAGACGATGCCTGCACCGCCAATCGCGAACCGGCCCAGATGCACCAGATGCCAGTCGTCCAGATGCCCCTCATGCGCGGAATACTGGCACATCGGCGAGATCACGATGCGATTGCGGGTCTGAAGGCTGCGCAGGGCAAGCGGTTGGAAAAGTCTGGGTGCGGCTGTCATGGGATGTCCTGTTGTCAGTTTGCCGGACGCTACCATCGGTAAACGATCGAAGGCAACGCCGCGTGATCCGGCGCAAGCCACAGGAAATCTGTCCGAAAAGGCATATTGAACCTAGACCATTCGCACACATTTTATATGTTAAACGCCAATGATTTGCCAAGGTATAGCCAATATGACCACGCTCCCAGACCCCAAACGCCGCATCGTATCATCCCGCCACCTTGCCGAAGGCGATGGATGGGAAGCCTCAGAGATCGAATACGGGATGATCATCGCCTACAACGCGTTTTCCCGCTGGATGACACGCTGCATGTCGGCAGCCGGCAATACGAATCTTACGCCGCTTGAAATCCTTGTGTTGCACAACACCAATCACCGCGAGCGGGGCAAGCGGCTGAACGACATCTGCTTTGTGCTCAACATCGAAGACACGCACACGGTCAATTATGCCCTGCGCAAACTGCTTAAGATGGAGCTGCTATCAACCGAAAAGCGTGGCAAGGAAGTCTTTTACAGCACTTCACCGGAAGGCGCGAAACTCTGCGAGGCTTACCGCAAGGTGCGTGAGCGGTGCTTTCTTGACGGCCTCTCGCGGCTTGACATGACGGGCGAGGAAATGCGCGATATGGCGGCCAGCCTGCGTGCCCTTTCGGGACAATACGATCAGGCCAGCCGCGCCGCAGCGTCGCTTTAGTTGCCCATCATATTGGGCAGGACCGTGACGATCTGCGGAAAGATGCAGATGATGACGACGCCCAACAGCAAGAGCAGAAAGAACGGGAAGGCCGCCTTGGCGATCCGCAGGATATCGATTCCGGTCAGCCCTTGAATGACAAACAGGTTGAAACCGACAGGCGGGGTGATCTGGCTCATCTCGACAACGATGACGAGGTAGATTCCAAACCAAAGCGGGTCGATGCCCACAGCTGTGACCATCGGCATGATGATCGAAGTCGTCAGCACGATCACCGAAATCCCATCCAGAAAGCACCCCAACACGATGAAAAAGATCGTTAGCGCGACCAGAAG
>CAYGMX010000216.1:0-5449 GCA_964351055.1 uncultured Loktanella sp.
ATCTATACCGCGCAGATTTACGCCAGTGCGATGGGTGGTGGGATGTCCTCGCGCCTGTTCCAAGAGGTGCGCGAGAACCGTGGGCTTTGTTATACGATCTTTGCGCAGGCGGGGGCCTACGAAGACACCGGGCTGACCACGATCTATGCAGGGACCAGCGCGGAACAGATCGCAGAGCTTGCCAATATCACGATCGACGAGATGAAGCGCGCCGCCGACGATATGACCGCCGCCGAAGTTGCGCGCGCGCGCGCACAGATGAAGGCCGGTTTGCTGATGGGGCTGGAAAGCCCGTCCAACCGCGGGGAACGGCTGGCGCGGCTATTGTCGATCTGGGACCGGATTCCCAGCATCGAGGAAACGATTGCGCATATCGACGATGTGACAACAGGCGATGTGAAGGCATTTGCGGGTCAGATGGCAGGGCAGGCGGGCACTGCTATGGCGCTCTATGGTCCAGCCGAGGCTGCACCGACGCTGGATGCGTTGAAAGCGCGGCTTGCTGCCTGATGCTGGGGGGCAAACGCAAGGTCCGGATCGAAACTGACCGGCTGACGTTGCGGCCACCGATCCATAGTGACTTTCGTGCATGGTCAACCTTGCGCCGCGACAGCGAGGACTTTCTCAAACCGTGGGAGCCGACATGGGCGTCGGATCATCTGTCACGCAAGGCCTTTACCAATCGGGTCTATTGGGCGCAGCGGTCGATTTCGAATGGAACGGCGATGCCTTTGTTCCTGATCCGGCGTAGCGATGATGCCTTGATCGGGGCGATCACACTCGACCACATCAAGCGCGGCCCGTCCCAATCGGGCATAACAGGCTATTGGATGGGGCAACCCTTTGCGCGGCAAGGCTTTATGCGCGAGGCGATCGCAGGCGTTGTCCATCACGCCTTTACGGTTATGGATCTGAGCCGGATCGAAGCAGGATGTCTGCCCGAAAATACGGCTTCACGACGACTGCTGGAACAGTGCGGCTATAAATACGAAGGCGTGGCCCAAAGCTATCTGCAAATCAACGGCCGCTGGCGCAACCATGTGCTTTACGCGAACCTGCGCCACGACCGCCGCGGCAAGACTGACGTTGGCTGACAGGTTGCGTGTCGCGGGATTCTGTCTGATTACCGCCCCTCAAGCGTGACGATGTTGGAGAAATCATCGCGGACAACATCGCGGATGATCTTTGACAATTCTCCCACGATAAGATTGTTTCCCGACGTCTTTCTGCGGGCAAGACCGATCGACCGCGTAAAACGGTCACCGCGAAAGGTGCGCGCCACGACATCAGAGCGATCTTCTGTAATCTCGGAATGGACGTAAAGTGCCGGAAGCAGCGTCACACCCATTTCCATTGCGGTCATATGGCGCAAGGCATCAAGACTGGTTCCTTCATAGTCTTCGCGCAGGATCGCCCCGATTTCGTTGCACAAGCTCGCCATTTGCGCATGCAGAGTAAAGGCGCTGGACAGCGACAGTATTTGCGCACCGGCAAGATCGTGATCCTCCAGCGTTGTCTTCTTGGCCAAACGGTGATGGGTCGGCAGAGCAAGTTTGAGAGGCTCGCGGAACAGCCGCTCAACGATGATCTTGTCGGAGTAAAGGGGAAGTTGCGCAAAGATCACGTCATGGCGCCCGCTCAGCAAGCCATCAAGCAGGATGCTGGGTGCCGCATCCTGGATGAAGACCTGAAGATTGGGGTAAAGCTGATGAAGCCTGTGCACCACCTGCGGCAGGATATATGGGCCAAGCGTCGGGCTTGCGCCCAGCCGTATTTCACCACGTAAACCGGAGTCGGTTTGCATGGAAAGACTTTCCAGCGCGGCCAATGCGTCTAGTGCATCGCGGGCATGTGCCAGCGCTATTCGCCCCTGCGGTGTGATAACAACGCCGGAACTGGACCGCTCGAACAGCCGGAGTGACAGCTGTTCTTCAAGCTTGGTGATATGATAACTCAGCGCTGGTTGGGTTATTCCCAAGCGCAGCGCGGCCTTGCTGAAGCTGCCGGACTCAGCCAGACTGACAAAGCCCAAAAGGCTTTTGAAATTAGTTTCGCGTGGCATGTCGCGCTGAGTTTTGAACGGCCTGCCATCCGTATTCAAGCCCTAACGCGCCAGCCCTGCCCATGGCAGGCAGGTTAGGTCTGACGGGTCCGATCAAGAATGATCCACTGACCATCCTGTCCCGTCTGGACGAAACCCGCTTTTTCAAGGATGCGCCGCGATGCCTTGTGATCCTGATGCACCCTTGCGAAAAGGCGGTTCAGTTCGGGCCGTTCCTGAAGGCTGCGCAGGCAGAACGCCTTGACGATGCGGCTGCCATAGCCTTTGCCCCAATGATCCTGATCCAGCCAATAGCTGACCTCGGCCTCGCCAGCCTTTGTGAACAGCAATCTGGCCTGACCGATAATCAGATCACCTTTTAAAACGGCCAAAACGTTGTGATGTGGCGCGCGGGTCAGTTCAATCAGTGCGGCTGCCGCTTCTAAGTCGATCGGCCCTGGAAATTGCTCTGGCAGAAAGGTCCACAACTGCTCTTGCGACAGCAGCGTGGCAAGGCGTGGTGCGTCGTCAGTTTCCCATGGACGAAAGACAAAACTGGTTTGGCTGGTATAGGGGGGGTACTTGCTGCCATTCTGATAGGAAACAGCCAGATCATCATCGCAGTGCAGTGTAACCCATCCGCATTGCATCGGATCAAAGGCAAGAGGGACGCCATTTGTCCGGCACCACTGCATCTGCGGCTCTGTCAGAACCCCTTCGGATCGCGCACGGGATTGATTGATCGCGCTCTGATAGGATTCGTTGGCTTCCCGCTGGAGAGTCGTATTCGCAACATTCATGGCACCGCTCCAAAAAAGAAATCTCAAACATCGGGTAAGTTTACCATAAAATTCTGAGATACTTTCTATACAAGGTATAGAAATCCTTTATAGGTCAGATCAAGCTTTGCGTGCAGGACACCCTGCCCAGACAGTGCTCAGGCTTGGCTGTTCGCCGCTTCCAAACGCCCCAAGACATCCAAACCCTGCATCGATAGAAAATGCAGGATATCGATGAAGATCCAGTTTTCCGCCAGCTTATCCCCATCGCGGCGGTAAAGGTCCACCACCCGCATGTCGGCTGGTCCGCCAGCAGGCAAACCCATATAGCCGCCAACATTCGTGACCGTCAGGTTGGCCCAGCCGAAAAAGCCGCCAAAATTGCCTTCGGCCAACCGGCAGATATGCCCGTTAAAAACACGGTCCTTGATCTGGGTACGGAAGGGCCGCTGGTGCTGTTCGACATAGCGGTCGATTGTATAGGTCGCCCCGATCCCTTCGGGCCCCCACCACAGCATGTCATCATGCCAGCAGCGCGCCAGTTCCTCTTGCGGTGTGGCGTATTTCTGATGGGTGTTGATATCGCCGATCATGCTGTTGATCAGTGCAAGCGTTTTGTCGCCTTCGATTGCGGGGGCATCCGCAAAGAGTAGCCCGTCATGCGTTGCCGGGCCGGGTTGAACCAGATGCATGCCTGTCTGTGGTGGCAGCGGATATTGCCCCGCTTGGCGCATCAGATGCAGCAGATCGCAAAACAGGGCAGTTTCGACGATCTTGCCGTCCACGATCTTGTGAAACTCGGCATAGCGCAACATGGCAATCCGGCGGTTGGGTTTGATCCCGATGAAGGGTGCATCGAAAAGCCCCATGAGGTGCCCCATCGACACGACCCAGACCGATGCGAAACCGTCGATTTCGTTGCGTCCGGCAAAGAACATATCCTGCCGCCGCTGCATTTTGGTCATCGCGGTCAGGAAGGGCCTCCAAAAACTGTCTGCGACGGCCTCTGCGCCGTTTTGTTCGTAAAATGGATGCATCCCGCCCCAGTGCCAATCGGCGCTCGTCTGTTCACCCAAGGCGTGCGCGACTGTCTTTGGCGTAGCTTGCGCCAGCGCATCATAATGGGCGCGCACCAGCGCTTTTTCGGATTGATAGCTCACTTGGCTAGCCCTTTACTGCCCCTGCGGTCAGGCCGGAAACGATCTGGCGCTGGAAGAAAATGATCATCACAAAAAGCGGTGCCGTCACCGAAACCACAGCCGAAACCGCAAACATCACGTTGCCCTTTGTTTGGGTCGTACCAAGGAAGCTGGCGAGTTTCGGCACCATCGTCTGGTTTTCCTTGCTCAGCAGCATCGAGGTGACCGCAAAATCATTATAGGCCAAAAGGAAGCTGAACAATCCTGTCGTGATCACGCCCGGCCACATCACCGGAATAATCACATGGCGGAAAGCCTGAAAGCGGGTGCAGCCATCGACCATGGCGCTTTCGTCCAGATCCTTGGGGATGTTCTTGAAGAATGCATGCAGCATCCACAGTGTAAAAGGCTGGTTGATCGCGACCAGCACGATGATCGTGGTGCTCAGATGCCCCCAAAGGTTCCATTGAAAGAAGGGCAGCAGATATCCGGACACCAAGGTAATCGGTGGCATCGCGCGGAACATAAGCGCGCAGATCAGAAACCAGAAGGCATAGCGATAGGTCGAGCGTGAAAGGGCGTATCCGCCCAATGTCCCGCATGTGAGCGAGATCGTCACAACACAGAAACAGACGATCGTGGTGTTCAACGCGGCGCGCCAGAATTCTTCCTGTACCCAAGCGCCATAATAGCCGTCACCGGTAAAACTGCTGCCAGTTTCGACAACGGTCAGCGTGCCAAAGATCGAATTGGCCCAGTCGGCCTTGGAAAAGAAATCGCCTTCCACCTTGAAGGACCCCCAAAGGGTCCACAGGAACGGAAAGGCGGCCATGATCAGCCAGACGATGATGAACCCATAGGCGAGTGTATTGACGGCAGGAGAGCGACGGGTGGCAACTGACATGGGGCTTACCTCGGGCTGCCGAATTCGCGCCATGTGCGCACAAGAACGGGGGACAAAAGGATCGCAACGCCGATGATGGTCAGCACCGATGTTGCAGCGGCAGAGGACAGCAGCCGTGTTTCGCCGCCCAGATCGTTAAAGATCGCATAAGACAAAGAGGTCGCATGGGCCTGTGCGCTGAAACTGACGATGGGTTCAAAGACGCGGAAGTTATCCATCAACTGGATCAACGCGATAAAGGTGGTCAACGGAACCAGATGCGGAATGACCACATAGCGGATACGCTGCCAGCGGCTTGCCCCGTCGATCATTGCGGCTTCGAGCGTGTCGGTATTCACCGTCTGCAACCCTGCATAATAGACGATGAAAGCGAAAGGGGCCGAGCTCCATACACCGTAGACCATCAGCATGATCCACATCAGCGGGGTCGAGGCCTTGACCGAAAGGCTGGGATCATCGGCCAGCCATTGCAGCGCGGTGCCCAGAATGCCGCGCGCATCAACCATCCAGAACAGGATCAGCGCACCGACAAGCGGCGTGACGATCATCGGCAAAAGCGAGAAAAAGATTGTCGGCCCGCGCAGGC
>CAYGMX010000217.1:0-5414 GCA_964351055.1 uncultured Loktanella sp.
CGTGGAAACCGCCACCGAGGCGCAGATCGAAGCGGCGGTCTTTGATCTGTTATCGCAAGAAAAGATCGTGGCCGAAGGGGCCGCCGGTGCCGGTCTGGCAGTGATCGAGAAATTCGCGCCGGATTTTCGGGGCAAGAAGGTGGGCCTTGTCGTTTGTGGCGGCAATATCGATTCGCGCTTGCTGTCCACCCTGATCCTGCGCGGTCTGGTGCGCGACGGGCGGATCACGCGCCTGACCTTCGAGATTGACGACAAGCCCGGCCAGTTGGCTGATATCTCACGCATCCTCGGGCAGGCGGGGGCCAATGTCGTCGAGGTAATCCACCAGCGGATGATGCAATCGGTGTCATTGAAGCAGGCTGAATTGGAAATCGTTATCGAAGCCCGCGACCGCCAGCATGTGATTGAAACAGTTGATGAATTGCGCAATGCGGGGTTTCGCGTGCGCACCGACAGCGATCTGGGCTAAGCCAGCTGCGCGTCGAAAAGTGCAACGGTTTCGTCGGCCAGCATATCGCGGACCTCGGGGGGGTCCATCAGCATTTCGTGACGCCCGCCGGTGATCACATGCAAGCGTCCATTGGGCCATTTGCGCATGCGGTCGCGGATCTGCTGGGGATCAACGATCGCTTCGTCCGTGCCAAGAAATGTCAGGCAGGGTGATGCGGGCGAGGGCAACTTGCTCAGCCGGTTCATTTCCACAAGCGACGCATTGAGCCATCGCAAGGAGGGGCCGCCAAGCCCCAGATCGGGGTGCTTGCGCAACTGGTCCTGAAAAACCGCGAACATGTCGGGGTCGCGGGTCAGGGTGTTTTCGGCAAAACCAGTCCGGAAGACATAGCTTTCCTCGAACTGGCCGGGAACAAGGTTCTGGTCAAAACCCAAAGTTGTGCTGACCGTCGACAACCCCCATGCGACAGGGCGCAAGGGCGGGGCCATCTGCACGCCCCACATGGGGGCGGAAAACATTGTGGCCTTGACATCAAGCCCTTCGATCAGCGACCGCAAACCGATACAGCCGCCCATCGAATGGGCGATCATGAAATAGGGGCGTGGCATGTCCATGTCGCGCGCATAGGCCATGACCGCCGCGACATCTCGCTGATAGTCCGCGAATTCCCCGACATGGCCGATTGCCCGCTTGGGTGTCATCCGGTCTGCAATCCCCTGACCGCGCCAGTCTATCGCGAGGCTGGCATAGCCGCGATCCTGCAAGGCCTGCGCGGTGCGCCCATATTTTTCGATGAATTCCGTGCGGCCGGGAAAGATCAGGACCGTGCCCTTGGCATCGGCACAGGACCAATATCCGACCCGGATGCGAACCCCGTCAGACGTTGTCAGCCAATGCGCCACGCCCCCTTTGGGACCGCCAGCGATTTCTTCAAAAAGGGGGGCGCCATCCATGATTAGGACAGAACGCTCGACAGCTTCATCGCCTGACCCATATCGCCATCCACCGTCAGCTTGCCGGTCATAAAGGCTGTGGTTGCGTTCATTTCACCCTCGAGGATCGCCTTGAATGTTTCGGTGCTGGCCATCAGCGTCACATCAGCGTCATCGTCACCGGCGCGCGCGCCATCGGCGTCGATGATGATGCTGCCTTCGCCTTCGATATCGAACTTGGCCGTGCCATCAAAGCCACTGGTCATCTTTGCGTTCAGGGCTGCGACAGCCTCTGTTACAACATCACTCATATTTTTGTCCTCTTTCGCTTTTTGTGACTGCGCAGGCTCTGGCGTTGGCGGCAGACTGCGCTACATTACGCAATATGGGTATGCAGACACACCGCTTCAAATGTATCGTTACGGCATTATTGCTCACGGTCGGGTTTTCCATACCTGCCGGTGCCCAAGAAACACCGTTGGACGATCTTTATCAAGAACTCGCCGAGGCGGACGAGGCAACATATGCACGTGTGGAACAGCGGATTATCGCGCAATGGGAAAAGAGCGGGTCGGCCGCGATGGATTTGTTGCTGCGCCGTGGCAAGGATGCGCTGGATGACGGTGCGCCCGAGGTCGCGGTTGAGCATTTCACCGCTTTGGTCGATCACGCACCCGAATTTGCCGAAGGCTATTATGGCCGCGCGTCATCGTATTATCTGCTGGGCTTGACCGGACCGGCCCTTGATGACATCCGGCAGGTGCTGGCCCTGAACCCCCGCCACTTTGAGGCGATACGCGGCTTGGCCGTCATCATGGAAGAGCTGCAACGCCCCGAAGACGCGCTGGACCTTTACAGGATGATCCTTGAAATGAACCCGAACTCTGCCGCTGCGTCGGATGCGGTGGAACGTTTGCAATTGCAGTTTGAGGGTCAGGCGCTCTAGGCGTCGCCTCTCCGGACATCGGGGACAATCATGGCGGCGTCGCGGATCACGGCCGTTCTTGGCCCGACGAATACGGGCAAAACCCATTATGCTATCGAACGGATGCTTGCCTATCGCACCGGCGTGATCGGTCTGCCACTGCGGCTTTTGGCGCGCGAGGTCTATGACCGGATCGTTGCTGTGCGCGGCCCCGGCGTGGTGGCTTTGGTGACGGGCGAAGAACGGATTGTGCCACCGCGCGCGGCCTATTGGGTGTGCACGGTCGAGGCTATGCCAGACGGGATGGGCTGCGATTTTCTGGCCGTGGACGAAATCCAGCTTTGCGCCGATCCCGAAAGGGGCCACGTCTTCACCGACCGGCTGATGCATGCGCGCGGCTTGCATGAAACGCTGTTTCTGGGGGCCGAGACAATGCGCGGCGCGATTGCCGCAATGGTCCCTGAGGCGCAGTTCATGCGCCGCGAGCGGATGTCCCAGCTCACTTACACAGGTTCGAAAAAGATAAGCAGGATGCCTGCACGGTCGGCAATTGTGGGGTTTTCAGTTGAAAATGTCTATGCCATTGCAGAGCTGCTGCGACGTACAAAGGGCGGTGCTGCGGTTGTAATGGGGGCGCTATCACCGCGCACACGCAATGCGCAGGTGGAAATGTACCAGAATGGTGATGTGGATTCCCTCGTTGCCACCGATGCCATCGGCATGGGGCTAAACCTTGATATCAGCCATGTCGCATTTTCGTCCTTAACCAAATTCGACGGGCACCGGATGCGCCATTTGCAACCCGAAGAGTTGGCCCAGATTGCGGGCCGCGCGGGGCGGCACATCGAGAATGGCACTTTCGGCGTCACCGGTGAAGCCCCGCCGCTTGACGAGGGGGTCGCACAGGCCATCTGCGAGCACCGCTTCCAGCCTGTGAAGAAACTGCAATGGCGTAACAGCCGACTGCAGTTCGGCTCTGCCAAACGGCTGATTGCCACCCTGGAGGACCGCACGGATAATCCATGGCTGACCCGTGTGCGCGAGAGCGATGACCTTGCAGCCCTCAAGGCGCTGGCCGCTGATGCAGAAGTGGCAGCGCGCGCGACAGATGGTCCTTCGGTCAAACTGCTGTGGGATGTCTGCCGCATCCCCGATTTCCGCGGGATCAGCAAAGGTGAACATGCCAGCCTGCTCACTCATATCTACAATGATCTGCACCAGCTTGGGCATGTCTCTGCCAATTGGTTTGGCCTGCAGGTGCGCCGGATTGACCGTACTGACGGGGATATTGATACTCTGTCAAAGCGGCTTGCCTATATCCGGACATGGACATACGTGGCCCAACGCAACGGCTGGCTTATTGACGATTCTCATTGGCGCGAGGAGACACGCGCTGTAGAAGACCGACTATCAGATGCGCTGCATGGTGCATTGACACAAAGATTTGTGGACCGGCGGACCAGTATTCTGCTTCGCCGGCTCAAACAGAAGGAGAGCCTTTTGGCTGACGTGAACGACAAAGGTGAAGTGACCGTAGAAGGCGAATTCGTCGGACGGTTGGAAGGTTTCCGGTTCCGGATGGACAAGGCAGGAAGCCCCGACGAGGCCAAGACATTGCGTCAGGCCTCGGTGCAGGCGCTTGTGCCGCAATTCCATCTGCTGGCGGATCGTTTCTACAACGCCCCCGATCCTGAAATCGACTTCACCGAACAGGGCGGGTTGATGTGGGGCGATCAGGCTGTCGGCAAACTGGTTACGGGCTCTGATCCGTTCAAACCGTCGATTTCCGTATTCGTCGATGACGAGGCAGGGCCAGATGTGGCCGCCAAGGTGCAACGCCGGTTGCAGCACTTTATCGACCGCAAGATCGCGGCGGGGTTCGAACCGATCCTCGCGCTCAAGAACGACGATGCACTGACGGGTGCCGCAAAGGGCTTTGCCTACCGGATGGCCGAAGGTTTCGGCATTATCCCGCGCGGTGATGTCGCCGATGAGGTCAAGGCGCTGGATCAGGACGCCCGCAGTGCCCTGCGCAAGCATGGTGTGCGCTTTGGCCAGTTTACGATTTTCATGCCGCTGCTGCTCAAGCCTGCGCCAACCCGCTTGCGACTGGTGCTGTGGTCGCTCTCCAAGGATCTGGCCGAATTCCCCGAAAGCCCGCCCCCCGGTCTGGTGACGGTTCCTGCCGCCAAAGATGCTGTCGCGGGCTATTATGCCATGGCGGGCTACCGCGCTGCCGGTGAACGGGCGATCCGTATCGACATGCTTGAACGCCTTGCCGATATGCTGCGTGACAAAGACAGCCGCGGTGGATTCGAGGCGAACCCCGATATGCTGGCGATCACCGGTATGACGCTGGAGCAATTTGCCGATCTGATGGCAGGTCTTGGCTACAAGGCCGAAAAAGGCACCCGCGAAAAGGTCAAGGCAGGCCGTCCGCCTGAATCGCCGGATGTGCCACCAGCGGATGTGCCGCAGGAAACGCCGCCTGGCGCGCCGCAAGAGATGCCGGATACCCCCCCGTCGGAAACGCCTGTCGATACGCCGCCGGAACTGCCGGTTGACGCACCCCAAGAGCTTCCGGGCGATCCTGGCACCGACCTGCCGCCACCTGAAATGGAGGATTTCTACACCTTCACATGGGGTGGTCGCGCCGCACGGCCTGCCCGTCCGCAGGCAGATGCGCGTCCGCAGCGCGCCAAGGGCAAGCCAAAGGGCCAAGCCAAGCCAAGAGGCGAGCAGAACAAGCCGCAAAGCTTCCAAGCTAAGCCCAAGCGCGAAAAACAGATCGATCCTGATAACCCCTTTGCAGCCGCGCTGGCGGGGTTCAAAAAAGGTTGACCGACCCCCGCCCGACGATCCGGCTGGATAAGTGGCTCTGGCATGCGCGGTTTTTCAAATCGCGCAGCATTGCCGCCGCGATCGTCACGGGTGGCAAGGTGCGAATCGACAGCCAACCGGTCAGCAAACCCGCGCGCGCCGTAGGACCGGGCAATGTCTTAACCTTCATCCAAGCCACGGAAACACGCGTGGTGCGCATCCTCGCTTGCGGTGACCGGCGTGGCCCTGCACCAGAAGCACAGGCACTCTATGAGGACCTCACACC
>CAYGMX010000218.1:0-5407 GCA_964351055.1 uncultured Loktanella sp.
ATCTTACGCCGACAACCCCCACGAGGTCCGCAAGATCGCGATTGAAGCCGCGCAAAGCGTGGACCGCGTGCTGACAACCCGCCCGACTGTCTGTCATATCGTGGGGTTCGGGGATAGTTCGGTGGATTACGTCCTGCGTTTCTGGATCAGTGACCCCACAGGCGGCCTGACCAATATTCGCGGCAATGTGTTTCTGGCTCTTTGGGATGCCTTTGCCGAACATGGCATCAGCATTCCGTTCCCCCAGCGCGAGGTAAAACTGCTGGCGCACGGCGGCGCGGACGGTGCGGCAGATCAGACCTGACCACATCGTGCTCTGTTTTGCGCACAAGGATTCCGAAGCGCCGGAGCCGTTTGGGATCGGCATTTGTATCGGCAGCGGCACTTGCGCGTCCCGGACTGATTGGAAAGGCACCTTTCGTCGCCAGCCAAAAAACGGGTGAATGGGCAAAACAGCAAACAATCATGGCGTGTGCGCCACATGTGGAAGATGAAAGGTGTGCGCTGTCATATTTTTGTTCCCGAAGGGCAAAAGAGTGCTCTAGTCGGTCCTTGACGCCGCCACACTGCGATCAGAGATAGACAGGCAACACATGACAGCACTCCCTACCCGTTCCGGCCCGTCATCCCGGGGGCTTGCTCTGCTTTATCTTTTGTTCACCGGAACAATGCTGGGCACCTCTACTATCCTTGCAAAACTGTCGCATGCGGCGGGGTTCAATCCGGCCGCCTTTCTGACTTGGTCGGTTCTAGCGGCGGCACTGGTGCTTTACCTTGTCGGGGCGTTGCGTGGCATCGCGTTTCAGCGCGAAGGCGGGCGGTTGCGTTACTTTGCGATTGCGGGGCTTGTGACCGTTGCGGCGCCGAATCTGATCATCTTTACAGCGGCACCTGTCGTTGGCGCAGGCTTTGTTGCGCTCTCCATCACCTTCCCGCCCCTCTTGACCTATCTGGGTGCCCTGATCCTGCGGATGGAACGGTTTGACGCAATCCGTGCGCTGGGGGTGGCACTGGCGCTGGCAGGGGCAATCTGGCTGGCGCTTGGCAAGCTGGGGGATGAGGAGGTTTCGTTGGGATGGGTCATGTTGACCTTACTGATCCCTGTGTTTCTGGCCACCGGCAACATCTACCGCAGCCTTGGATGGCCCGCAGGGGCCTCGCCCGAAGAACTCGCCCCCGGCATGTTGGCCGCCGCTGGAACGATCCTGCTGCTGACAGGCCTCTTGACCGCACAAGATCTTGCCCCGCCCTCGACCGGCGCGGCATGGCTTTTGCTCGCGGCGCAAAGCCTGACGTTCACTTTCCAGTTTCTCGTATTCTTCTTGCTGCAACGGACCGGGGGGGCCGGTCCTTTTGAGTTTGCTGGGTGCCGTGGCTGCGATTGTCACCGTACCATTGTCCGTCCTTGTGCTGGGTGAGGATGTGCCGACCGGTCTGCTGGCGGGCGGTATCCTTATCGGGATCGGCATTTTTTGCGTCACCCGCAGCCCGGCACCTCGCACCCCCGATCAGACATGAGCAGGCGTGCGATCACGGGTCCGGTGACGCCACCCCGCCAGCCGACATGTGTCAGTTGGCGACGCGGATGGTCACTTTTCATGCTCAGGTGCATCGGGCTGGACGGTGCACTCATAAACCACTGAGCGTGCCTGCGCGCGAGGCCGGTGCTGTGCGGTTCACAAAGAACACCACAAGATCACTTGTGCGGTGCGCATGGATCGACAGACCGGTTTCGCCCGTAATCGCCACGGCATCATTTGTCTGCAAGTGCAGATCATCCAGCCCGACATCGCCGTCGAACACGTAAAGCCATGCATCAAAGCCGGCATATTCAGGCAATGCCAGCCTTTGCCCTGCTTCCAGCCGCGCATCGTGCAGCATGATCTGCTGGCGTACCTGCGCGGGGGCATCTGATCCTTCCGGTCCAGTCAAAAGCCGCCATTGGTTCAGGCTGTAGATGTCCGGCAGATCGACAAATTGCACCGCGGGCGTCAGGTCTGCTGCATCGGGCCGCACGAATATCTGGAGCATGTGCACATCGTCGGGGCCAGGCACATGTTCTTCGTGGCTGAAGCCCCCGCCAGCATTCATCACCATCAAACGGTCCGGCCGCACCTCTTCGGTCGCACCGGTGGAATCCTGATGCACCATCACACCTGTCCTCAGGTAGCTGATAATCTCGTCATTGCGGTGTTCATGCATCCCAACCGTCAACCCCGGCGAAAGATGGGCATGGTCAATCAGTCCAAGCCCGCCAAATCCGCCATCAGCAGGGTTGCCAAGCATTGCACCGGGGTGCATCCGCCGAATTTTGAAAGGGCCGCGTTCACGCTGCATATGGGATGCTTTATCAAGTTGGGTAATCATTTCTGGAACCTCCAATTGGTCTGCTGAGAGGAATATACGTTGCCAGAACGCGCCCGATAGAGGATCAATAGGAACGATATTGTTCCATTTTTGAGACAAAGAGGCGCATCCTGACCGATCTGAATGCCATGGCGCTTTTTGTGCGCGTCGTTGAGGCAGGCAGCATGTCGGCTGCGGCGCGCCTTCTGGGTCTGCCGAAATCCACGGTTTCGCGTCGCATCGCCATGCTGGAACATGACCTGAACGCCACTTTGCTGCACCGCTCCACCCGCTCGCTTGGGTTGACAGATTCAGGGCGGCTCCTTTTTGATCGGGCCCAGCCGATCGTGCGAGAGGCGCAACAGGCAGAGCTGGAAATCCGCAGCCGCCATGCGCGTGTTGTCGGAACTGTGCGGATCAGCGCAACAACAGGATTTGGCCAAAAGGTGCTTGCGCCGATCCTGCACCAGTTGCTTGGCGACGCCCCCGATCTCAAAATTGATCTGCGCCTGAGCGATGCGCGGCTCAACGTGATTGACGACGGGCTCGACCTCGCGATCCGCATGGGAGAGATTGAAGATGCCGAACTTTTGTCGCGGCGCATCGCACGTGTGACGCGCGTGCTTTGCGTAGCCCCCGCCTATATCGCGGCTAACGGCGCACCACAGACACCGTCCGATCTGGCCCGCCATACCTGCATTGTGACGGCAGCCAGCCTGCAACGGTGGCACTTTACCAACCACGCCGAGGTGATTGTCCCTTGGCGGCTGGCGGCCGGGAATATCCTGCTGTGCTGTGATGCAGCGGTCGCCGGGCACGGCATTGCCCTGTTGCCGCGATTTCTCGCTGCGGACCTGTGCAAGACCGGACAGCTGGTTCAGGTTCTCGCAGACTATCCTGTGCCCGTGGCCCGCGTGACCGCGCTTTACCCCAAGGACAGGATTCAGTCGCTGGCCACAAGAACAGTCATAGAAAGGCTTGCGCAGGTGCTGGGGTCAAAGGATCTGTGATTGAAAGCCAAAGAACCCGCCGGTCAGGGCGGGTTCTTTGCTTGTCTCAGCTCCGGTTCATCCGGTTTTCGATCAGGTCGTCCACGACCGAAGGGTCGGCCAGTGTCGATGTATCGCCAAGTGCGCCGAAATCATCCTCGGCAATCTTGCGCAGGATGCGGCGCATGATCTTGCCCGAACGGGTCTTGGGCAAACCGGGCGCCCATTGAATCAGGTCCGGTTTCGCGATTGGCCCGATCTCGGTGCGGACCCAGACCTCTAACTCTTTGCGCAGTTCATCAGACGGTTCTTCGCCGTTCATCAGGGTCACATAAGCATAGATGCCCTGCCCCTTGACCTTATGCGGATAACCCACCACCGCGGCTTCGGCGACCTTGGCGTGCGCGACCAGCGCGCTTTCGACCTCGGCGGTGCCCATCCGGTGGCCTGACACGTTGATCACGTCATCGACGCGGCCTGTGATCCAGTAATAGCCATCCGCATCGCGGCGGCAGCCGTCGCCGGTAAAGTAGTAGTTCTTGTAATCGGAAAAGTAGGTCTTCTCGAACCGGTCATGATCGCCCCAGACGGTGCGCATCTGGGCAGGCCAGCTGTCCTTGATGCATAGCACGCCCTCGGCAGCCGTGTCATGGATTTCTGCGCCGGTTGTCGGTTCCAGAATAACCGGCTGGATGCCAAAGAACGGCAATGTGGCTGATCCGGGCTTGGTCGCAGTCGCGCCCGGCAGCGGGGTCAGCAAATGCCCGCCCGTTTCGGTCTGCCACCATGTATCGACGATGGGCGCTTTGCCCTTGCCGACCACATCATTGTACCAGTTCCACGCCTCGGGGTTGATCGGTTCGCCCACGGTGCCCAGCACCTTGATGGACGATAGATCGTATTTTTCGACAGGGTCGTTGCCATGCGCCATCAGTGCGCGAATGGCGGTAGGGGCGGTATAAAACTGGTTCACCTTGTGCTTTTCGCAGACCTGCCAGAATCGGCCCGCATCGGGATAGGTTGGCACGCCTTCAAACATCAATGTGGTCGCGCCATTGGCCAGAGGGCCATAGACGATATAGCTGTGGCCCGTGACCCAGCCCACATCGGCGGTACACCAGAAGATATCGCCGTCGTGATAGTCGAAGGTATATTGATGCGTCATCGCCGCATAAACCAGGTAGCCACCGGTCGAATGCACCACACCTTTTGGCATGCCGGTGGAACCCGAAGTGTAAAGAATGAACAACGGGTCTTCCGCGTTCATTTCCTCGGGCGGGCAATCGGCGCTGACTTGCGCTTCCATCTCGTGCAGCCAGTAATCCCCCTCGGGGCGCCACGCGATCTGCTGTCCTGTCCGTTTGACGCAGAGGCATTTGCAGTCGTGCATCACATTGATCAGCGCCTGATTGACGCTGTCCTTGAGCTTGGTCACACGGCCACCGCGCGGCGCGCCATCTGCGGTAATGACGACCTTGGCTTGGCTGCCGCTGATCCGTGCAGCAAGTGCATCGGCAGAAAAGCCCGCAAAGACGATGGAATGAATGGCCCCGATCCGCGCACAGGCCAGCATCGCATAGGCGGCTTCGGGGATCATCGGCATATAGAGCACGACGCGGTCGCCCTTGCCCACGCCCAATTCCTTGAGCGCATTGGCCATGCGCGATGTCTTTTCGTGTAATGTCCTGTAGGTGATGTGCTGTGCTTCTTCATCGGGACTGTCCGGTTCCCAGATGATCGCCGTCTGGTCGCCCCGTGTCGCCAGATGCCGGTCGATGCAATTGGCGCTGACGTTCAGGGTGCCGTCCTCGAACCATTTGATATCGACCTTGCCGGGCGCAAAGCTGGTGTTCTTGACCTTGGTAAAGGGTTTGATCCAGTCGACACGCTTTCCGTGTTCTGCCCAGAAGGTTTCAGGGTCTTCGATCGACGCGGCATACATGGCATCATAGGTCGCCTTGTCAGCGTGCGCACCTGCGGCCATTTCTGCCGATGGTGGATAGGTTCCGGCTGGTTGATCGGTCATGGCGTGTCCCCCCTTGATGTTCAGTCTGTGCTACGACACTGGTTCG
>CAYGMX010000219.1:0-5381 GCA_964351055.1 uncultured Loktanella sp.
ACACTGATTGCAGGTACTGTGGGCGACTATGCGGCACTTGTTGTTTCTGCTGACAGCCCATGGCAGTCGATGGAAGATGCACTGACCGAATATCGCACCAATCCAGCTGACTTTGCCATCGGTGGCGGTTCGGTTCCCGGCGGCATGGACCACCTGGTCGCAGCGATCGTGATGCAAGGTGCGGGCGAAGACCCGACTGCGTTCAACTACATCGGCTATGATGCGGGTGGCGAAGCCATGGCCGGTCTGCTGTCTGGCGAGATTGACGCGCTGTCGACCGGCTTTTCCGAGGCGATCGCTTTGGCGTCACAAGGTGAAGTGCGTATTCTGGGTGTCACAGCGCCAGAGCGCGTGCCCGCCTATGACGCCGCACCGACCTTTGCCGAGCAAGGGATCACTGCGGACTTCGTAAACTGGCGCGGTTTCTTTGCGGCACCGGGTATGGCTGCCGACAAGGTTGCACTTTATCAGGAAACGCTGGCTGCGATGTACGACACACCCGAGTGGGAAGCCGTGCGTTCGCGTATGGGTCTGGTCAACATCTACAAGCCGGGCGCAGAATTCGAGGCCTTCCTTGAAGCGCAGGAAAAGCAGATCGGTGATCTGATGCGCGAGTTGGGCTTTCTCTAAGTCTTGATGCGACAAAAGCGGGGGCGGTGGGCCAACTAAGGCATCCGCCCCCACATTTCGGTCTTTGTCCAACAGTGCAAATGCCTGTGTGGAAAAGACCGCAAGAATAATTCAGGAACGAAGGGAAAGATCATGGCGCTGGATCGCTGGATCGCGTTGATATTCGTAGCACTGTGTTTCGTCTACGGCTACGCGGCGTTCTTTACGATGGACCAATTGCTGCCTCCGATTTTGCAGCGCAATCCGATCTGGCCTTCGACATTCCCCAAGATCCTTGCGATTTGCGGTGTGATCGTCGGGCTGGTCGTTCTTTTCGGTTCCAAACCGCCCAAGGTCGATGCAGCAGCCAAGGCGCGCGGGCTTGACCCTTTGGAAGCCGATGAAGCCCCCGATGATGCGGTCATCGATCTCAAGCGTTTGGGTGACTACAACGTCTGGCAAGCCGTGGCCCTGCTGGTGGCAATGGTGGCCTATGCCTTGCTGTTGCGTCCGCTGGGGTTCTTGCTTGCGACCGTGGCCTTTCTGGTCGCCGGTGGCGCGCTCTTGGGCGAGCGCAAATTCCACATCATGATCCTAGTGGCTGTCATTGCCACAGGCGTCATCTGGTATCTGGTGCAGGAGGTGCTTGGCATCTTTCTCAGCCCGCTGCCGCGATTTATGTAAGGAGCGCGTGAGATGCTAGAAGGAATTCTGATCGGGCTCAGCGCCGCGGTGACGCCCTTTAACCTGATGATGGTGGTCTTCGGCTGTGTCATCGGCACGTTGATCGGCATGTTGCCGGGGCTGGGACCGATGTCGATTATCGCCATCATGATCCCTGTTGCCATCGGGCTGGGTGATCCGACAGCGGCGCTGATCCTGCTTTCGGGGGTCTATTATGGTGCGATCTTTGGCGGCTCAACCTCCTCTATCTTGCTGAATGCGCCGGGGGTCGCGGGCACAGTTGCCACCTCCTTTGACGGCTACCCCATGGCCCGCAAGGGGCAGGCAGGCAAGGCGCTCACCATCGCGGCGATTGCCTCTTTTGCAGGTGGCACGATCGGCGCGATCTTGTTGATGATCTTTGCGCCTGCTTTGTCGTCGGTCGCTTTGCTGTTCCATTCGGCCGAGTATTTTGCGCTGATGGTTGTGGGCCTGTCTGCGATCGCGGCCTTTGCGGGCACGGGGCAGGTGGGCAAGGCGTTGATGATGACGATCCTTGGCCTGATGATGGGCACTGTTGGCGAGGGCGCGCTGTCCAACATGCCGCGTTTCACCTTTGGCGTAATGGAACTGCAATCGGGCTTTTCCTTCATCACGCTGGCGATGGCGATGTTTGCCCTGCCAGAGGCGATGTTTCTGGTGATGAACCCTGCCCGCAGCACCCAAGGTGCGGACGGCGGCAAGATCACGAATCTGCGCATCACCCGCCAAGAGGCGCGGACCATCGCGCCCGTGATCGGCAGACAATCCTTGCAGGGGTTCTTTATCGGCGTTCTGCCCGGTGCGGGGGCGACGATTGCCTCGTTCTTGGGGTATGCGGTGGAACGCAACATCGCCAAGGGCGACGAGCAAAAGGAATTCGGCAAGGGCTCGATCAAGGGTCTGGCCGCGCCAGAGGCCGCCAACAACGCTGCATGTACGGGTTCTTTCGTGCCGCTGCTGACACTGGGTATTCCCGGCTCTGGCACCACAGCGATCCTGCTGGGAGCCCTGATCGCACTCAACGTCACACCTGGCCCGAGGCTGATGACCGACCAGCCAGAGGTCTTTTGGGCTGTCATCATCTCCATGTATATCGGCAATCTGGTGCTCTTGATCCTGAATCTGCCTTTGATCCCTTATATCGCAAAGATCCTGACCGTTCCGCGCACCTACCTGATCCCGTTCATTTTGTTCTTTACAATGATGGGCTCTTACATCGGGCAAAACAATTCCACCGAATTGTTGATCCTTGTGGGTTTTGGTGTTGTGGCCACGATCCTGCGCTTTGCGGATTATCCGCTCGCACCGCTGCTGATCGGCTTTATTTTGGGCACGATGCTTGAGGATAATTTTGCCCGTGCCATGCAGCTTTATCGCGGGTTCAGCTTTATCATCGAACGTCCGATGACGTTGGGGCTTTTGGTGCTGGCCGCTTTGCTGGTGATCCTGCCAAGCTACCGCAGGCTGCGCGCTGCCAAGCGCGCCCAAGGCGTGGCAGATGGGGACTGAGGCGCCGCTTGCCGGCACAACGGTCCTTGATCTGACCAATGTGCTGGCAGGCCCGTTTGCCTGTCACCAACTGGCCCATCTGGGAGCCGAGGTGATCAAGGTCGAGGCTGTCGGGCGCGGTGATCTGGCCCGTAATCTGGGCGCTGACCCTGCGCTTTCCGCCAAGGGCATGGGCATCAGCTTTCTGGCGCAGAATGCGGGCAAGGCCTCTGTCACGCTGAACCTCAAGGACCCGCGCGGCAAGGACATTCTGCGCAAGCTGGTGCGCGAGGCCGATGTGCTGGTAGAGAACTTTCGCCCCGGTGTGATGGACAGGCTGGGGGTGGGCTATGAAGCCCTGAAGGTCGAAAACCCCGCTTTGATATACTGCGCGATTTCCGGCTTTGGGCAGGACGGACCGTGGAAAGACAACCCCGCCTATGACCAGATAATCCAAGGCGCGTCAGGTGTGATGTCCATCACCGGCGATCAGGAACCGTTGCGCGTGGGTTATCCATTGTCGGACACAGTGGGCGGGCTGACTGCGGCCATGGCTATCGCGGCAGCGCTAAGCGCGCCCAAGAGAGGCTGTTTCATAGATGTCTCGATGCTTGAAGCGACGCTGGCGACCATGGGCTGGGTGGTGTCGAATTACCTGATCGGCGGTGTGGAACCGGCACGCCACGGCAACGAAAACCCGACCAGTGCGCCGTCAGGCACGTTTCAGGCCAGTGACGGGCTGATCAATATTGCCGCCAATAAAGACGAACAATGGGAGGCGCTGGCCCGACATCTGGGCCGCGCAGACCTTTTGGCGCGATCAGAGTTTGCCAGCCGCGAGGACCGCAAGGCCAACCGCCTGCGGCTGAAGGCCGAGCTTGAAACGGTGCTGACAACACGGCCTGCGCAAACTTGGGTCGACGGGCTCAACAAGATCGGCGTCCCTGCGGGGCCGGTGCTGAGTGTCCCGGAGATACTGGCGCATCCCCAAGTCGCTGATCGGGGATTGGTGGCGCAATTTGCCGGTGTGACTGGCGTGGACCGCGATATCGCGCTCTTGCGCACCGGCTTTGCCATTGATGGCGCGCGCCCCGCTGTCACCACGCCGCCGCCCGTTCTGGGCGCGGATACCGAAAGCATCCTTGCGGGGCTTGGCCTGTCGGGCGATGATATCGCGACGCTAAGGTCCGAGGGTGTGATATGAGCGATGTTTCCGATTGGTGGCATACGGCGATCATCGACATGGAGCCGGGCCGGATCGCGCTGCGCGGCCAGCCTATCGAAGGGTTGATCGGCAACACAGGCTTTGCCCAGATGATCTGGCTGATGGTGGTCGGCACACCGCTGGACCCGGCACGGGCCGGATTATTCGAGGCGGCTTTGGTTGCAGCGGTCGATCATGGCCCGCAAGCGCCCTCGATTGCCGCAGCCCGCATGGCGGCCACCTGCGGTGTGGGGTTGAACAACGCCATCGCAACAGGTGTGAACATGCTGGGCGATGTGCATGGCGGCGCGGGTGAACAGGCGGTGACGCTGTACCGGCGTTGCGCGGACGCGGGGCTTGATGCCTTGCCCGCGACACTTGATGCATGGCGCGCAGAGCACGGGATGTTCCTGCCCGGTTTCGGGCACCGGTTCCACAAACCCAAAGACCCGCGCGCGCCGCGCCTGATGGCGTTGGTCGCAGAGGCGGCAGCCATGGGTGCCGTCACGGGAAAGTTTGCCCAGATCGGCCAAGCGATCGAGGCGCATCTGGGCACCGAAAAGGGCCGCCCTGTGCCGATGAACATCGACGGGGCGACGGCAGTGATCTATGCCGAGCTTGGCTGCCCTGCACCTTTGGCGCGCGGGTTCTTTTGCCTGTCGCGGTCCGTCGGGATACTGGCGCATGCTTGGGAGCAGACCGAACAGGGCGGACGCAACAAGGGGCCGACGCCGCCGCAGTATCGCTGGACATATGACGGTGTCTGACGGCGCGGCGCGTTCGCTGCACCAGTCCATTCACGGCCCCAAGTGAACCACATCTGGCCTGGATGGGTCTAGCGGGCAGGCATCGACACAGCGCACCCCTTTGGCACCCTGCAAGGAGCGAGAATTTCGCTTGACCGTTTTTTGGGTTGGGCGTTACTGGCGGAACAATGAAGAAACCCCGTCACCCTGCACTTATTCCGCTTTGGCTGCTGATCTTTGTGCAGGCTGGTATCTCGGCGTCCAGCCTTGTTGTCGAAATCGTCGCTGGCCGGATGATCGCGCCCTATGTCGGGATGAGCCTTTATACGTGGACATCGATCATTGCTGTTGTGCTTGCAGGGTTTTCAGTAGGGCATTGGTGGGGCGGTCGGATCGCGGCCCAAGAGACAAGCCGTGCGTTGCGGGTGACAGGCTGGACGATGGTGGCAGCGGCGATCACCACAGCGGTTGCCACTTTGCTTTTGCGCGCTTTTGCCGGTCCGATCATCGCCAGCCTGCCGCATCCTTTGGCGGCGATCACCGCGCTCAGTATGCTTGCGTTTTTCCTGCCGTCGCTTTTTGCTGGTGTGCCTGCACCGGTCCTGACGGTTGCGGCGATGCGCGGGCGC
>CAYGMX010000220.1:0-5366 GCA_964351055.1 uncultured Loktanella sp.
TTCATGGAGATGTATAGATGTTTACACCCTTTTTGCTGCTTATGGCGGCGGGGGTCGGCTTCCGGCTGACCTTATCCTGGATACTTCGAGCGCGGTTCGGCCTCGACCTTGCGATCCCCCAAGCCCTTGCAGGAGCTCTGCTGGTCTTGGCCTGTCTGCCAAGTTGGCTCCAACCCATCCCCTTACCCATCCCGCTTGGTTTGACCCTTGGGGTGGTGCTGCCTGACCTTCTGCTGACGCGGAGGTCACTATGACGGACTGGCACCTCAAAGAAGACGACGTAGTTGTCCTGCGTCCCCTTGATGACATTCCCGAGCACCTGTTCCAGGTCTGGGAAGTCTTTGACGACTGTATCACCGGCTACTCGCTCACGGGACCTCTGACGGGTGTCTACGGAGAACCCGGTCTCGAGCTGATCCTGCGGGTCCACTCGCGCAGCACCTGAGTTCTCAGGGAAGGGGTTAAACCCAGCCCCTCGTTGAAAACCCTCACAAAAACCCACCCACACCATCAAACCGGGGCTATTGCCCCGCTAGGAGACATCATGTCCACACAGATAAAGTATGCCTACAGACGGCATAACACATGGATCTACCGCCGCACCTACCCTGTCCAGTTGCAGGAAATCCTGGGGTCGTCGCTCAAGCGCTCCCTGCATACCGCTGATGCAAAAATTGCCGCCAAGCGGGTTGTTGAGCTCAACACCACCTTCGAGGCCATCGTTCAGGAAGCAGAGGCACAGCTTGCCAACCCCGAGGACTCGACTGCACCCGCGCACATCGCTGTGGCTGTCCCTCGCTATCAGCGTGCTCGGCTTTTGGGGGAGGAGCAGGTGCAGGAGGTCGCTGCTGTCTACTTGGCAGAGGCCTCCAATCGCCTGCGTCCGGGGAGCTACAAGTCGGTCCGCTTTGCCTTGGAGTTGCTGACCTCACACGTGGGGGAGAGCAAGCTGGGGGACCTCAACGACACCCTAGGCAAGGAGGTGCTGGGGTATGTCGCAAGGCTCTCTCCCAACATCAGGAAGTATAGCCAAGCACAGGGGGCCTCGCTGACAGAGCTTGCCACCCTGTCGGAGGAGCATGAGGGGATATCCCTGACTGCCCAAACTCAGCGACGTATCTGGCGACAGTTGCAGCAGTTCCTCGATTGGTGTGTTCGGTCGGGGACGTTGGAGGCAAACCCTTGGGACGGACTGCAAGTCAAGGAAAGGCCAGAGGTGAGATCACACAGGGTTCTAAGTGACGCACAGGTCTCTCTCCTCCTCAATGCCAACGACAGGGTGCTTCACAGCGCCCTTCTTTTTTGCCTGCTGACAGGGATGCGGTCTGGGGAGGCGTGTGGGCTGTTGGCTGAGGACGTCAGCACCAAAGGCAACCTCGGGCGCTTTGTCCATATCCGCCCCAACCACCTGCGGCAGTTGAAGTCCAAGGCGGCAGAGAGGGAGGTACCCTTGCATCCTGTGCTGGAGCAACTGCTGGATCAAAGGCTGCCATCCCAAGGGCGGCTCTTTCCATCCCTGACTGTGGATCGAGTGGTCAAGCGCTATGCTTACCTGAGGTCCCTGCATAGGGAGCTGCATGGCACGGTGTTCCACTCCACCCGCAAGTGGTTCATCACCCAGTGTGAGCGCACCGGTGTCCCTGAGCACTTCACCGCCTCCCTTGTCGGCCATCAGTCAGCACGCTCCGAGAACAAGCTCACCTATGGGCTCTACTCTGCTGGCATCAGTGACACCCAAAAGCGGGAGATCATTGATCAGATCAGATTGCCTCAGGAGGTGCTGCTATGAGCGCCTCACGTATTCCTGACATCGAAGCTTTCGAGGAAAGAGCCGCCATTGCTGAGTACGATGGGGGGCTGACACGGCTGCAAGCGGAGAGCCTTGCCGCACAAGAGCAGGGCTTTGCCTCGGCTGGTGAATACTGGCGGTGGCTGGCTGATTACGTGGTCAAACGTGGGCTTGGTTGATCACTCAATAAGATACCCCCGTCCGGCTTCCTATTGCGGGAGGTCGGGCGGGGGGAATACGACAGATATTTTTTTGAGGTGACGGCTACTATGAGAAATGGTCGCACAGCAAACCTGCGAGAGACTAGATCGAACGACCCGATAGCAGACGTTTGCTTTGATCAAGACGGAGGGCTGCTAAGCGGACAAAGCGTCAGTTCGCTCCGCCTTCTCCATGGCCGCAATGGGCGTTTCATGTGTGCTTGGAACCCTCATGCGACGGCAAATCCCAACGTTCGTTAAAAAATGAAGGTGCTGGTCTTTAAGCGCCCACCTCGGGAGGGAGCTAGGATGATTCTAACCAATACCCTCTGCCAGAAGATCAAAAACCACGCGAATTCTCAGATTTGTCTTAAGCTCGCGGTGGGCCACCAGCCATGTCTCGATACTGATCGGCTCAAACGCCGAAGAAGGGTTTTCGAGTTCTGGATAAGCCGCCCCGATTTCGATCGGTAGAATGCCGATCCCAAAACCTTGACGGACAAGTTCGAGCGCGAGTGTGGCACTTGACGTCGAAAAATTGAAATTTGCGGTCGTCAGATTCACGCCGCGTGATGCCATCAAACCAAGCCGCAGTTCTGGTTGGTCGAAACCAACAAACTTTAGCTTTTCCAAATCAGCGAGCGTCTTTGGGCGGCCAACTTCATCGAGGTACTGTTTTGATGCAAAAAGATGCGCCGTCGTGTCCCGAAGCCGTTTTGCAAAAAGGTTCTCATCTTTGGGTCGGGAATGACGGATTGCGATATCAGCTTCACGCCTCCGCAAATCGCTAAGCTCATTGGTTGCGATTATCTCAATCTGAAGTTCCGGCGCGGTTTCATGTATCTTCTTAAGCATAGGCGGCAAAAAATGCGACGCCATCAGGTTTGTGGCCGAAATCAATACATGTCCGATCACGGCTTGGGATTGGCCCGTTGCGGCAACGGATATGTTGTTTGCCGCATCTCCCATCGTCCGAAAATGTGCAAGCAACTCTACGCCTGACTTTGTCAGCAAAAGCGTGCGCGATGTCCGTTCAAAGAGTGTAACACCAAGCGCCTCTTCAAGGCCCGCGACCTGTCGGCTCAGCGTTGGTTGAGTCAGCCCGAGCGCACGCGCGGCTGCGGACAGCGATCCTTCTTCAGCGGTAGCGAGAAACGCCCGCGCTTGATTCCAGTCGAAAGCTGATCGTTTCCACTCCATTATTTACGTATACCAAACCAAGAAAGATACGCAATTCTGTATTGATGCACCGCGATTTATGTTTTGCCAGTGATCAACGTTAGGCAGCAAAAAAATGACGGATTTAGAAAGCAAAAGGCTCAGGCCATCGCACACCCCTGCCATGGAAAAGGCAATTCCCATGGCGACCCGTCGCATCGGCTCTTGGGAGGTTCTCATAAGCAGGCGTCCCCTCTCTTCGACGCACCTCGCCAGCCGTTACGACGCGGTCTCACGTAGTTGGGGGCGGACGGCGCGCCGTTTTCAATTGGACGCCGCGTATCGCGAACCGCTTTTGACCTCTCAGATCGCAACAGGTCTTGCTCAGGCAGGGCCTCAGGCGCGGGTCCTTGATTGCGGCGTTGGGAGTGGAAGCCTGTCGATTGCTCTTGATAGTATCTTGAAAGATCCGGCCGATTTCCATGCAATTGATACCTCTGCGGAAATGCTTGTGCAGGCCAAGTCTATAATGCAGCACGCCGGGCTGCGCCCGCAGCTTCAGCAGGCTGATGTTCTGTCATTGCCCTATGATAATCAGTCCTTTGACGTAGTTATGGCCGCGCATGTCCTTGAACATCTGCCAGATCCACAACGCGCCCTTGCGGAGATGATCCGCGTTCTGAAACCGGGTGGGATGGTGTTCCTCTGCGTGACGCGCCCTTCATTATTCGGCGCAATTGTCCAACTTCTGTGGCGAACATGGGCGATCTCCGAGCAACAGGGCGTTGCGTGGCTGCATGACGCCCAGCTTGTCGATGTCGGAAACCAACCGGTTCGGCTCGGTTCCTATGCTGGCTTCGCGAGCACGGCCTTTTGGGCGCGGCGGCCCCTATGATCTCTCCAAATCGAAAAGTTCCCAAATTACGCTTTGAAAAATCAGAATGGGCCGTTCTTGGCCTGATCTCAGTCTATTCGTTCATTCCTGTCATCGGCGGGTTGATACGGGTCCTTGAGCTTGCAGGCGGACCACAGATCGCACCAGAAAACCCTCGGGCATTGCTTGCTCCGCTTCCCATTACACTCCACATCCTCAGCAGCATTCTGTTCTGCGTACTCGGCGCTTTTCAGTTCTTACCAAGCCTGCGACGCCAACGTCGGGCGGCGCATGGCGCCATCGGCCAGGTGGTCGCGCTGGCGGGATGTGTTTCCGCGCTCACTGGTTTGTGGATGACTCATTTTTATGTTTTTCCCGACGCGCTTCAAGGTGTCTCACTATATTGGGTGCGGATGGTCTTGGGCACAGCAATGATCGGACTCATTATCTGGGCCGTGATCGCAATCAGATCTCGCAACGTTTTCCAACACAGCGCATCGATGGTGCGGGCCTACGCCATCGGTCAGGGCGCGTCGACGCAGGCCGTTGTGGGCATTGCTTGGATCATCGTTGTTGGCTCCGAAGCGATGGGACCCCTGCGCGACGGGTTGATGATTTTCGCGTGGGTGGTCAATCTGCTCGCCGCAGAAATCTTCATAAGCGCAATGCTGAGGCCGCCAAAGCGTCGGCAAAAACATTCGTCACCGCCTCCTATTCGGCCTTCCGCACCAAGAAACGAGATTTGAAATGACGTACCAAAATGGTAATCCCCGTCTTCTTTTGTCGACCCTTTGGGTCTTCATCATCCTGAATTTCTTTGCACGCGATATTCATGAATTAGGCCGTCCCGGCATGCTGGAACAGATGATGTCCGGCACAGCTGACGGGGTCGTGATAACGGAGATGTTGATGCTGTTAGGGGGAATTATGATAGAGATTCCGATCTTGATGACAGTCCTCGCGTTGCTTCTGCCATATGGTATCAACCGATGGGCGAACATTGGTGTGGGCCTTTTGACGATGGTCATGATCGTGGCGATGAACCTCAAACCCGACCTCGACAACGTCTTTTTCATGAGTATTCAGTTGATCGCTCTTATTGCCATCGTTGGGATAGCATGGCTGTGGCGGGCATCTCAGGGGACAGATGCAATATCATCATAAATGCGCGGCGTCTGACCGCTTGGTCCAACAACCCGTCTAAACACCAATAGCTGTCATTCGTACATAGTGCAGCATCGGTTAAAATGGGCTCTTTCAGGACCTTCGCTGCGACGGTCACGAGTGGCAGGTTCAGGGAACACCGTCGTCCGCTGCGCCATGAATGAACTCACAGACTGCGGAC
>CAYGMX010000221.1:0-5343 GCA_964351055.1 uncultured Loktanella sp.
CGGGAAATCAATGGCCTCCCCGATGGCAGATCCGCTGTTTTGGAAGTACGCCGTCACTTCCGAGGGCGCGTCACCTCCCCGAAAAATGATTGCAAGACACAACACTGTAGCAAAAAGCGTTGAGAACCGGACACGGTTGAACGGTGGCGCATCGCGGAATTCGACAAGGCTGGGGGAATTGGAACTGTATTCGACGATGGTGAACAAGGCGCTGAAAATTGCGACCAAAGCAATGATCTGGGTGTTGTCACCGCTTGCACTGGGCAGCAGCGCGTATGGCATGACGATCAACATCACAACCAAAATGGCTCTTACCACTGCACCTGGCAATCGGGATAGCACTGCGATTTTCCTCTTCTGCGCTCTTGAACACAGCACAAAGCCTATCCTGCACTCATCAACGCACTTTTCGTTCTTATTGCGGCAATCCTGCGCAAATACTGTGCAGCCCATCAACTCCGTGATGCCGGAAAGAGCGTCCTATCACTGATTTCATTATGGAGTGATGCAGGACTGCAACCCAACTGATGCAATTTCACAACTTCATGTTGTATTCGGCTCTGCCGGTCGGCGCAGGTCACGAGAAAGCCAGCGGATCAACTGCACCGCTTTGACCAACGAAAAAGGGCCGCCCCAGAAGGACGGCCCTCCGAAAGTCGGTCAACCCCGCGTTAGACCCAAGGGCGCTGCGCTGCTGCCTTGGCTTCAAAGCTGTCGATGGCAGCGGCCTTTTCCATGGTCAGGCCGATGTCGTCCAGACCGTTCATCAGGCAATGCTTCTTGAATGCATCCACTTCAAAACTGAAAACCTGCCCATCGGACGAGGTGATTGTCTGCGCTTCAAGATCAACCTCGATCCGCGCGTTCGATCCCTTCTCGGCGTCCTTCATCAGCACATCCACCTGCTCTTGCGGCAGTGCGATGGGCAGGATGCCGTTCTTGAAGCAGTTGTTGTAGAAGATATCGGCAAAGCTGGGCGCGATCACACAGGTGATCCCGAAATCCGCGATCGCCCAAGGCGCATGTTCACGCGATGACCCGCAGCCGAAATTATCGCCAGCCACCAGAATTTGCGTATCCCGATATTGCGGCTTGTTCAGTACGAAATCCGGAATCTCGTTGCGGTCGTCGTCATAGCGCATCTCGTCGAACAGGTTCACACCAAGGCCAGAGCGCTTGATCGTTTTCAGGAACTGCTTGGGGATGATCATATCGGTGTCGATATTGACCAAGGGCATCGGCGCGGCAATCCCGCTGAGTTTGGTGAATTTTTGCATTACATCATCTCCCGCACGTCGGTCAGTTTGCCTGTGATCGCGGCCGCTGCCGCCATCGCGGGCGACATCAGGTGGGTGCGTCCGCCCCTGCCTTGCCGTCCTTCGAAGTTGCGGTTGGAAGTGGCTGCACAGCGTTCACCCGGGGCCAGTTGGTCGGGGTTCATTGCAAGGCACATGGAACAGCCCGCAAGCCGCCATTCAAAGCCCGCGTCGATGAAAATCTGCGCGAGCCCTTCTTCTTCCGCCTGCGCCCGGACCAGACCAGAGCCGGGAACGACCATCGCGCGGATGCCATCCTTTTTCTTTTTGCCTTTCAGGATTGCGGCAGCAGCACGCAAATCCTCTATCCGGCCATTGGTACACGACCCGATAAAGACCGTATCAATGGCGATATCGGTCAAAGGGGTCCCAGGCTTTAGGTCCATATAGTCCAGCGACCGCTGGGCGGCACCGACTTTGCCGCCGATGAAATCTTCTGCGGCGGGGACAGAGGCCGTGATCGGCAGCACATCTTCGGGCGATGTGCCCCAAGTGACTACTGGTGCAATGTCTTCACCCTTGAGCGTCACAACCTTGTCGAAATGCGCGCCCTCGTCTGTATAGAGCGTTTTCCAATAGGCGACCGCAGCTTCCCACGCTGCACCTTTCGGGGCGTGTGGGCGGCCCATGCAATAAGCGAAGGTCTTTTCATCAGGTGCGATGAGACCGGCGCGCGCGCCGCCTTCGATCGCCATGTTGCAGACGGTCATGCGCCCTTCCATGGACAGATCGCGGATCGCTTCGCCGCAATATTCGATGACATAGCCGGTCCCGCCAGCGGTGCCGGTCGCGCCAATCACGGACAGGGTGATATCCTTGGCGGTGACACCGGGGCGCAGCTTGCCGGTGATTTCCACTTTCATGTTCTTGCCCTTGCGCTGGATCAGAGTCTGGGTCGCCAGCACATGTTCAACCTCGGATGTCCCGATCCCGTGGGCCAGCGCACCAAAGGCACCATGCGTCGCGGTGTGGCTGTCACCGCAAACCACGGTCATGCCGGGCAAGGTCCAGCCCTGTTCGGGGCCGACGATATGCACGATCCCCTGACGCACGTCAGAGACAGGATAATAGTGGATGCCAAATTCCTTGGCGTTGGTGTCAAGGGCGGCCACCTGAATGCGGCTGTCCTCGGTCATGTTGTCAGCCTTTTCGCGGCCCAGCGTTGTGGGCACGTTGTGGTCCGGTACGGCAATTGTCTTTTCGGGTGCACGCACCTTGCGGCCCGCCATGCGCAGCCCTTCAAAGGCCTGCGGGCTGGTCACTTCGTGGACCAGATGGCGGTCGATATAGAGCAGGCAGGTGCCGTCTTCGGCCTCATGCGCGACATGCGCATCCCAGATTTTATCATAGAGCGTTTTGGGGGACATGGTCCTCTCCCGTATTGAATGTCAGTGAACGTGGGGCGTGCGGAAACCGAAGGTGCTAGCCCTTTGCAAGGATTGTGCAGGTCGCACCAAAAAACCGCCAAGGCAGCCGCGCGCGATCATCCATGTCAAAAACCTGTTTCATAGGGGATCAAATACACATGCGGGGCGAGTCTCGCAAGGCCGGTCAGAATGCCATAGGCCGCCTATGTGTCATAGCAGTCTGTCCGCCCCCACACCCATCACGGCGGCGGAGGAGCGATTGCAGCCTTCACAGCGGCCAGCGTGTTCTGCGGTTGTGCCAAATCCGCCTCAGAGGTGAGCACGATCTCAATATTGTCGGGGTTCACCTGATCTGCGGTCAGCCCCACCAGAAACGCGGAAGATCCCTCGTAGCTGGCCGGAACATCGGTATCGCCTTCATCAAAACCGACAACGATCCTGACACCGCTGACGCCGTCCTCAAATCCGTCGAAAATCCTGACGTCGAAGGCATCATATGGCGCACCACCGTCCGGCACATGATCGACGGTCATGACAAGCGTATCGCGGGTCGGGTCGAAATCAGGGATGCGCGCATGGGTTTCCTGAGCGTCAGATTCGTTGGCAAAGACATAGAACACATCCTCGGCTCCGGCATCTGCCCGCAGCGTGGCGTCGCCCGTCACCAGCACCAGTTCATCATCGCCGGCGCCGCCGCGCACCACAGCGTTGTCGCCCCAGACAAAGATCGTGTCGTCCCCATCATCACCACGAAGCTCTTCGCGGACGGATGCCCCCTCACCAGAGGTACCGTAGCCGCCAAAGATCGTGTCATCGCCGGCACCGCCAAAGATCGTATCGGCGTCGGCGCCCCCGACGATGACATCATTATCCGCGCCGCCACTGATCGTGTCGTTGCCTGCACCGCCAGTCAAAATGTCGGCACCGGGGCTTCCGAAAATCGTGTCATCTCCATCGCCAGCATCGACCACGTCGTCGCCTGCACCCGGGCGGATTTCATCGTCACCTCCGAAACCGTTGATGACATCATTGCCCTGCCATCCAGAAATCAGGTCGTTCCCTTCAGTACCGTTCAACTCGTCGTCGCCGAAGGTGCCGCGAATGCCTTCTTCTGCACTGTCCTCATCATCCCCTCCCAACATCGGCAGGACCAACGCCCCTGCCCCGATCAGCAACAAGATGATTGTCAGTTCCATTGCAAAAGCCTCTTTGGATGCGTCTTGGTTCTTCTAGCCGTTCGGGGCATACGGGACAAGGCTGCTGACGCCCTGACTTTACTTTCGTCCAGTCCGCACCCCTTGCGCCGCTTGATCGAGACTTGTCCGCATGTAACCCTACCTAAAGCGACGCCCGGACAGGATCGATATGGCACAACATCAGACCCCAGCAGACGGACCCGCCGGAGCAGAGCCCGTTCAGGCCCCTCTTAACGAGGTGATCGGCATCGGCAGTGACCTTTTGCTGCAGGGACAGACCTTTGTCGAGAACATGTTCCGGACATGGAACCTGTACCAGATACTGATTGCGCTGGGGGTTTTTGCGGTCGCGCATGTGCTACGGGCCATCCTTGGGCCGCGGGTCAGGGCATGGATGGGATCGCGCGAAAACTGGCCCAAATGGCGGATGCGTATTCTGGTTGTGGTCCATCAGCGCCTGCGCGCGATCTTTTTCGTGACACTGATCTGGATCGTGATCTTTACCATGCGCGAGGTCACATGGCCAAGCCGGAGTTATCTGCTCAATATCATCGGCACGCTCGCCTTTGCATGGCTCGCCATCGTTTTTGCAACCCGTCTGATCAAGAGCCCGACCTTGCGCAAGGTCGTCCGCTATGGCGCTTGGACATGGGCCACATTGCAGATTTTGGGTCTACTTGATGCCGCAGAGCAATTGCTTGACAGCATCGGCTTTCGCATGGGCGAAATCCGCTTCTCTCTGCTGTTACTCATTCAGGGCCTTGTCATTCTTGGCGTACTGATCGCCTTGGCGCGGTTCTTTACCAACACCACCACAAGCCGGATCAAGGCAAACGAAGATCTCAGCCCCTCGATGCAGGTTTTGATCGTGAAAGGCGCGCAGATCGCCTTTTATGGTGCGGCCTTCTTTCTTGGGGTGCGGGCGCTGGGTATTGACCTGACAGGGCTTGCCGTGCTTTCGGGCGCGATCGGTGTGGGCCTCGGCTTTGGTTTGCAAAAGGTCGTGTCCAACCTTGTATCCGGCGTCATCATCCTGCTGGATAAATCGATCAAGCCGGGGGATGTCATCAGCCTTGGCGATACTTTCGGCTGGATCAACTCGTTAGGCGCGCGCTATGTTTCTGTTGTGACCCGCGACGGGCGCGAATACCTGATCCCGAACGAGGACCTGATCACCGGACAAGTGGTCAACTGGTCCCATTCGAACGAATATGTCCGGCTTGATATCAACTTTGGCACATCTTACGGCGACAACCCCCACGAGGTCCGCCGCATCGCCATTGAAGCCGCGCAAAGCGTGGACCGTGTCCTTACAACCCGCCCGACCGTCTGCCATATCGTGGGGTTCGGGGATAGTTCGGTCGATTACGTGCTGAGTTTCTGGATCAGGGACCCCACCGGCGGACTGACCAACATTCGCGGCAATGTGCTGTCTCTTATAAAAAACTCCGAGCGCACGAGACG
>CAYGMX010000222.1:0-5337 GCA_964351055.1 uncultured Loktanella sp.
GTCTTCGAAATCGGACCTGTCCACGGGGAAGAGCCCGCAGAACACCACCGGCTGCGCCGGCTTGAAGCCCGGCAGCGCCTTGTCCGTGCCCTTTTTCTCCGACGTGATCGTGTCACCCACCCGCGTATCGCGCACCTGCTTGATAGAGCCTGTGATAAACCCGATCTCGCCCGGTCCAAGCTCTGTCACGTCCTGCATCTGCGGACGGAACACACCGATCTTGTCGATCCCGTGCACAGCCCCGTTGGACATGAATTTCACGCGGTCGTTCTTCTTCATCACACCGTCGATGACGCGGACCAGTACGACAACGCCAAGATAGCTGTCGTACCACGAATCCACCAGCATTGCCTTGAGCGGGGCATCGCGGTCGCCTTTCGGTGCAGGCAGGCGATGCACGATGGCTTCCAGCGTTTCCTTGATCCCCACGCCGGTTTTGGCGGATACGCGGATCGCCTCGGAGGCATCCAGCCCGATCACATCCTCGATCTGGGCCGCCACCTGATCGCATTCGGAGGCTGGCAGGTCGATCTTGTTGAGGACCGGCACAATCTCGTGGTCTGCATCCAGCGCGTGATAGACGTTCGCAAGCGTCTGCGCCTCGACCCCTTGGGTGCTGTCAACAACCAAGAGCGAGCCTTCGACGGCGCGCATGGACCGGCTGACCTCATAGGCGAAATCCACGTGACCGGGGGTGTCGATCAAGTTGAGCACATAGGCCTTGCCGTTCTCGGCGGTATAGTCGATGCGGACGGTGTTGGCCTTGATCGTGATCCCGCGCTCGCGCTCGATATCCATGCTGTCCAAAAGCTGCGCCTTCATATCCCGTTCGGCCACCGTATTGGTGGACTGGATCAGGCGGTCAGCCAGCGTCGATTTCCCGTGGTCGATATGGGCCACGATCGAGAAATTGCGTATGTGAGAAAGGTCTGTCATGAACGATGGATATGGTGGGGATTCTCGCTCTCGTCAATCCAGATATGATGGCGGTCGGGGACCGGATGTCGCAGAGGCTGCCCCTTATTCGCCAATTGCATCCACAGGTCAGTCTGGGCATACTTGTGATCGGGGCATAACCTGAATGGACCACCTGCACAGACAGGGGCCGGACAAAGGAAAAGCGATGCGGTATTTCTTGATGGCGGGTGCTGTGGCATCCATGGCAGCCTGTGGCGGCGGAGGCCGCGGTGCGACGGGTGATATCTCGCAAGCCTGCTTGCAATCGGATCGTCGGGCCGCTTCTCCCGCACTCTGCTCGTGTATCCAGCAAGTCGCCAACCAGAGCCTTTCAGGGGGCGATCAGGCCCGCGCGGCCACCTTTTTCGCCGATCCGCAGCTGGCGCAGGATACCCGTCAGTCAGACCGGTCCAGCGATGAACGCTTCTGGGCACGCTACCGCGCCTTTACCGATCTGGCATCCGAGATATGTCTGCCAATAGGCGCCTAGCGGCGGCAGCGATGATGTCGAGCGCGCCGTCAAAGTCGCGCGTGTAATAGGGGTCCGGCACATCCTCATCTGCCATCAATCGCACGACTGTCCGGTTGCCTACTGGTCGCAGGCGTTCGATATCGGCCTTGTTCTGCCGGTCCATCGCCACGATCAGATCAAACCGGTCGAAATCGGCTGCGGTGAACTGGCGGGCTTTGAGGCGGCCAAGGTCAATCCCCCGGTCACGCGCAGCCGCCTGCATCGGGCCATAGGGCGCATCACCCACATGCCAGCCACCCGTGCCCGCGCTATCCAGTGTCAGGTCAGGTGCAAGTTGCCGCAAGATACCTTCGGCCGCCGGTGACCGGCAGATGTTGCCCAGACAGACAAATACAATCCGCATCAGCGCAGGACACCGCGTTTTGTCATCCTCCGCGCATAAAGCCACAGCGCCACAAGAATAAGCGGAATTGCGACTGTAAAGATGATGGCTGGCGTACCTGCCGCCGCAACCATGCTGCCACCGTCAGCAATACCGTAGGTGTAGATCGACGACCCGAACAGCCCAAGCAATGACACAGCGAAAGCCGGAGCGGCGAACCGCGAGCGCACAAGCAGCAAAAGCGACCCGATCACCGAAAACCACACGCCCAGCGCCCAAGTGACGCCAAACCAGAGCGGCGCTTGTTCCAGCATGGCCAAGCGCGCCGGCGGTTGGGCCGCGAGATAAGCGGCGGCATCGGTGCGGGTCATGACATAGTCAAAAGCGCCACCCGCATTCCAGAACAGTGAAACGATGCCGACAAACCAAAGATGCAGCGGTGCTTTTGTCATCGAAAGACCCTCCCGTATTTGCGCCAAGTATAGCAGAGCATCGGGTGTTCGGCTATTCCGACAGCGCAGGTCAATCCGGTGATGGACCGTGCACCATGCGCTTGGGGCTGGACCTTTGTCCTTGGCCGGATAGAAAGAGGCATGAGCAGGACCAGCGACATTGCCACTTTGGCCAAGGACGTAAAGGCAGGTGACCGCCGTGCGCTCGCCCAAGCCATCACGCTTGTCGAAAGCGCGCGCGCCGATCATCGGGTGCAGGCGTTGGCATTGCTCGACGCTCTGGGCACACAAAAGCAGGCCTTGCGCATCGGGCTGTCCGGCACGCCCGGCGTTGGCAAATCCACCTTTATCGAAAGTTTCGGCCTGATGTTGACCGGCATGGGACACCGCGTTGCTGTGTTGGCGGTCGATCCGTCGTCTGCCCGTTCGGGCGGGTCGATCCTGGGCGACAAGACGCGGATGGATCATCTGGCGCGCGATCCGCGCGCATTCATCCGGCCCTCGCCCAGCCAAACCCAACTGGGCGGCGTCGCGCGGCGCACCCGCGAGGCTGTGGCGCTTTGTGAGGCGGCAGGTTTTGACATTGTCCTGATCGAGACAGTGGGCGTGGGCCAGTCGGAGACTGTGGTGGCACAGATGGCCGACCTTTTTGTGTTGCTTCTGGCACCCGCAGGCGGGGATGAGCTGCAAGGTGTCAAGCGCGGCATTATGGAGATGGCAGACGTGATTCTGGTCAACAAGGCCGATGGCGACCTCAAACACCAAGCGATGCGGACCTGCGCGGATTATGCCGGTGCCTTGCGATTGCTACGCAAAAGGCCGCAAGACCCCGATGGCTTTCCCAAGGCGATGACGATTTCGGCGCTACAGGCCGAAGGGTTGCAAACCGCTTGGGATGAAATATACGCATTAGTCGCGTGGCGGCGCGACCAAGGCATCTGGGAGGACACGCGCGCGGAACAAGCCCGCTATTGGTTCAGGCAGGATGTGCGCAACGGTCTGCTTGACATGCTGCAGGCCGATCCGGAAACAGCGCGGCAAATCCAGCAGGCCGAGGCCGATGTGCAAGCAGGCCGCAAAACGCCTGCCGCCGCGGCAGAACAGGTTCTGGGACCGTTGCGGGATCGGCTAACCTGACGGGTCGGCCCAACAGACGTTGGCGTTTACCAAGGCAAGGTGCAAAATCATCCGCAAGTCTGGGCAAATCGGGTTGACGGGCCAAAGGAATCCGCCTATCTCGCGCTGATCTTATTGACGACCCTGCGGATGTGGGGTTCAACCCCGTATCACAGGATGTCCCGCCAACCGGGTGGGTGATATCCAAAGGACAAGGAACACGCTCATGTCGCGCCGTTGCGAACTGACTGGAAAAGGCCCGATGTCTGGCAACAATGTCAGCCACGCCAAGAACCGTACCCGCCGCCGCTTTTTGCCGAACCTACAGGACGTAACACTGATGTCCGACGTGCTTGGCCGGTCCTTCAAGCTGAAGATCTCCAACGCTGCCCTGCGCACTGTTGATCACCGTGGTGGTCTGGATGCTTTCATGGCGAAAGCCAAGGAAGCCGAGCTTTCCGCTGAAGCGCTGAAGATCAAGAAAGAGATTGCAAAAGCGACCGCTGCCTAAGCAATGCCTTTTGATGAATGATGGAATACCCGGTCGCCTTAGCGCTGCCGGGTTTTTCTTTTTTGGGGCGGGTGGGCTCAAGCCCACCCTACATCTTCGCAAGGACGGCCGATCGCGCAAGGTGGGTCTTGACCCACCCCTGATCTGTGACACAGACAGTTTTGATGACAGCCTTACCCATTGACCCCGTCCTGCCCGCCCTGATGGCGGCTCTTGCCGAAAAGGGCTGTGCTGTGTTGCAAGCCCCGCCCGGTGCGGGCAAAACCACCCGCGTGCCACTCGCCATGCTCAAAGCGGGGCTGACGAGAGGTAAAATCATCATGCTGGAACCGCGCAGGCTTGCCGCCCGCGCCGCCGCCGAAAGGCTTGCTGAAGGCTTGGGCGAGCAAACTGGTCAGAGCATCGGTTACCGGATGCGCGGTGACAGCAAGCCCGGCAGGGCAATCGAGGTCGTGACCGAAGGTATCCTGACGCGCATGATCCAGTCGGACCCCGCGCTTTCGGGCATCGGGGCCGTGATCTTTGACGAATTTCACGAACGCTCCCTGAATGCGGATCTGGGGCTTGCCCTGACATGGGAAAGCCGCAGCGTGCTGCGGCCTGATCTGCTTGTGCTGGTCATGTCGGCGACGCTGGATGCGGGGCCTGTTGCGGCCATGCTCGATGATGCGCCGGTGATTACGTCCGAAGGCCGCGCCTTTCCGGTGACGACCCACTATCTTGCGCACTCCGTGCCCAAAGCGGTGCGGCTCGAAGCGGCGACCACCGACCTGATTGTCGATGCCGCCATGCAGACGCAAGGTGGCATCCTGGTCTTTCTGCCCGGCGAAGGTGAAATCCGCCGTGTCGCGGCCAGTCTTGCCGGGCGTTTGCCGCCTGATTGCGATGTCAGACCGCTTTATGGTGCCCTGCCCTTTGCGGACCAGCGCAAAGCCATCGCGCCGGTCACATCTGGCCGCAAGATTGTCCTTTCCACCTCTATCGCCGAAACCTCGCTGACCATCGAAGATATCCGTGTGGTCGTCGATGCGGGCCGCGCGCGCCGTGCCCGCTTTGATCCCGCCTCTGGCATGTCCCGCCTTGTCACCGAAAAAGTCAGCAAAGCCGAAGCCACCCAACGCGCAGGCCGCGCAGGCCGCGTAGCCCCCGGCGATGCATTTTGCCTTTGGACCAAGGGAGAGCATGGCGCCCTGCCCGCCTTCGCCCCTGCCGAAATCGAGGCCGCCGACCTCGCCGGACTGGCGCTGGAACTGGCGGTCTGGGGCAGTGATGATCTGGCCTTTCTGACCCCGCCGCCCGCTGGCGCATTGGCCGAGGCGCTGGCCTTGTTGCGGGGACTTGGCGCTGTGGATGCCGCGGGTAAGATCACGGCCCATGGCCGCGCTTTGGCCGCACTGCCGCTGCATCCGCGCCTTGCCCATATGTTGCAGGTTGCCGGACGACAGGC
>CAYGMX010000223.1:0-5314 GCA_964351055.1 uncultured Loktanella sp.
TTCCCGGCACTTGCAACAGGCCATAGATCGCGGTCGGGATGGTCTGGGTCTGGCCTGGGATGGCCGCGACAAAGGTGATTGTTGCTCCGAACTCTCCCAAGGCCTTGGCAAACCCCAAGACACCACCTGCCAGAATACCCGGCAGTACCAAGGGCAATGTGACCGTAAACCAAACCCGCGAACGGGACGCGCCGAGGGTCAATGCGGCATCCTCAAGGCCCGTGTCCACGGCCTCTATTCCCAAACGAATGGCACGTACCATCAAGGGAAAGGCCATGATCGCGGCAGCAAGGGCCGCACCTGTCCACCGGAATGCGAAAGAGATGCCAAAGGTCTGTTCCAGAAAGCCGCCAATCGGGCCTTGCTGTCCAAACATGACCAGCAGCAAATAGCCCGTCACGACGGGCGGCAGAACAAGCGGCAGATGAACAAGGCCGTTCAAAAGCTGCCGACCGGGAAAGGATTTGCGCGCCAGCACATAGGCGACCCAGATCGCGACAGGCAAGGCCGCCAGCGTTGCGACCAAGGCCACGCGCAATGATAACAGGATCGCCGTCCATTCCTGCGGTCCGAACAGATCGGTCATCGCAGGGGCTCGACGGGCGGCAGAAATCCAGCCTCGGCCATGATCGCCTGCCCCTGCGCTCCCAAAACAAATTCAAAAAACGCAGCCGCAGCGCTGTCTGCGCCTTGCGTCAGCCCGCCCACATAGCGGATCGGCGGGTGGCTTTCTGTCGGGAATGTTGCCACGGTTGTCACCGCATCGCTGATCCGCACGTCAGACTGATAGACGATCCCCAGTGGCGTTTGCCCACGGATCACCAAAGCCAAGGCACTGCGCACATTGTCAACCTCGGCCAACTGGGTCTGGATACCTTCCCAAAGACCGGTCGATTGCAAAGCGGCCTTTGCATAGATGCCTGCGGGCACCGATGCCGTCAGGCCCAAGGCAAGGCGCCCGTTCCCCAAAGCGGCCTGCAAAGCCGCAGGCTCGAGCGGAACCGCCTGTGCCCCCGCCTGCCCGATCATCACCAGCCTGTTGCTGGCAAAATCGGCCAGCGTGTCGGGATTGACGGAACCACCTTGCACTAGCACATCCATCCAGTCGACATTGGCAAGCAGAACGACATCGGCAGGGGCGCCAAGGCCAACCTGCCGCGCAAGTGTCCCGCTCCCACCATAGGAAATGACCACGTCATCAAACGACGCCGCCATCCGGTCAAGCGGTTCTTTCAGGCTTGCCGCCGCAAAGACAAGGACCTCGGCCCGCGCGACGGGTGCCGCCAGAAGCAAAATCGCCGCGAGCAAGAAAGAATGTGTTTTCATGGCGCGACTATCGGAGCGTTGGAGCGGGCTTGCAAGTGTCAGACCCACACCCGCTGACGCAGGGCCAGTGCATCGGCACGTTGCCGCACATCGTCCCGCAGGGGTCCAAGGCGTGGCATATCGCGCATGGTCGTGATCCAGTGAGGTTCCGGAATGTGCTGGCGCAGCGGTCCTGCCCATGTCAGGGCGGCAAGAACCTCCTGTGCGGCAGGCGGCAAATCGGGCTGAACCTCTATATCATTCAGCGTGGCCCAGACACCCGCCCAAAGCCGTCCGACGGACCAAGGATTATAGCCGCCACCGCCCAGCACAAGATAGCGTGGAGCCAACGGGCGCAGGGCCGCCACGATTGCCCAATGGGCGTTGTTTGACAGGGCCAGCCTTGATTGCGGGTCTTCTGTCACGGCATCCGCACCGCACTGCAAGACAATGGCATCAGGCCGGAACGCCACTACGGCGGGCAAGATGACCGTGTCACGGATCAGTGCCATTTCGTCATCATGCAAGCCAGACGGCACAGGCAGGTTGAACACATTTCCACACCCTCGGTCAGTTATCTTTCCGGTGCGCGGCCAGCGGTTTTCTTCGTGAACAGAAACCAAAAGAGTATCGGGGTCATCCGCAAAGGCATATTCGACACCATCGGGGTGATGGGCGTCGATATCCACATATGCGATGCGTTGCGCCCCGTTGCGGCGCAGCGACTGGATCGCCAGCACCGGATCATTGAGATAGCAAAAACCGTTCGCACGGTCCGGCAAACCATGGTGTGTCCCGCCTGCGGGGGAATAGATCACCCCGCCCTGCGCAAGCAATTCTCCGGCCAGCAATGACGCGCCCGCCGCCGTTGCGGGGCGGCGATACATCTGCGGGTAGACCGGATTTGAAGGCGTGCCCAGCGCGTGCTTTTCCCGCACCCTGTCAGTCACGGCTTGCGCTGCTTCGGCCGCTTGCAACGCTGCCAAATACTGGGGTGTATGAAAGCCCGCAAGCGCGGCTGGCTTGGCTCTTGGGCTGATGATAAACTGCGCTGGCGGCAGCCACCCCATAGCGCGGGCAAGGTCCATGACCGTCGAGACACGCGGAATGCGCAACGGATGCCATGCACCGTACGAGGAGTACCGATATATCTCGGACCCGATAAATCGCGGCAGGGGGGTTGCCCGCAGCGCGGGCCCATGCGTAACGTCAGCCATGACCTTGATGTAAGGCTTTTTGCGTTGGAGAACATGGCGAATTTTGTCGCGCGACAGCTTCCACTCAAATTGCGGACCGGCAACAAGACTGACGTGCGCGCGCAGTTCGCGGCCCTATGCTGGCGGGTCAAGAATGACGAAGTGCAGGTTTGTCTGGTGACCAGCCGGACCCGCAAGCGCTGGATTGTTCCCAAAGGATGGCCGATGGACAAGCAAACCCCTGCAAAGGCGGCTGCTACCGAGGCGTTCGAGGAAGCAGGGCTCAGCGGCGAGGCGCTGGACATCTGCCTAGGGGTCTTCACACATTCCAAACCGCAAAAGGTCGGCAATGCACCGATCATCACTTTGGTCTATCCTATCCATGTCACGCATGTGCACAGCGAATGGCCCGAAAAACACGAACGCCGCCGCAAGTGGTTCAGCCTTTCCAAGGCCGCCAAGAAACTGTCGGAACCGGAGCTCAAGCGCATTGTCGCATCGTTTAAGCCTTACAAGATCGGACGATAGCCAACGCTTGCACGCGGATACAAAAGGTCTATCTAAACTCTGCAGACAAGCAGACAGGGCGCTATGATCCGCTACCACCTCAGATGTGACAACGACCATACGTTCGAAAGCTGGTTCCAGTCAGGCGCCGCTTTCGACAAACTGGTTGCGGCACAAATGGTCGGTTGCACCGTCTGCGGCTCGACGGCTGTGACCAAATCCATCATGGCACCGGCTGTGAGTACATCTCAAGAGATCACGCCGCCAAAGGCCGTACCCAATCCGATTGAAGCCTTGCGCGCCAAAGTCGAGGCAGGGTCAGATTATGTGGGCCGTGCCTTTGCAAAAGAGGCACGCGATATGCATGAAGGTGTGTCTCCGGAACGCGCAATTTACGGTGAGGCCAATCTGCAAGAAGCCCGCAAACTGGTCGAAGACGGCATTCCCGTTGTCCCTTTGCCGTTCATGCCCCGCAAGAAGACCCACTGAGCCAAGCAATGGGCCAAGCGATGACAATTCTGATTACAGGTGCCAACCGCGGCATCGGCAAGGCGCTTTTCGATACCTACGCCCATCGCGGCAAAGAGGTGATTGGCACACACCGCCAGCCCGATGCCGGTGCCTTGCGCCAGCTTGATGTCACCGACCCTGCATCACATGTCGCACTGGCGGCAAGCCTGTCCGATGCGCCGCTTGATCTGCTGATCTGCAATGCAGGCATTTATGCGGACAAGGGCCAGAACCTCGCCAATGGCTATCCTCCCGAAATGTGGGCCGGCGCCTTCGCCACGAATGTAACAGGCGTGTTCCTGACAATCCAGCACCTGCTGCCGCATCTCAAGCGGTCAAACGCAGGAAAGATCGCGATCATTTCATCGCAGATGGCATCCGATACCCGCGCGCCTGGTGGCAGTTATATCTATCGCGCCAGCAAGGCGGCGGCGCTGAACCTCGGGCGCAATCTGGCCAGTGACCTTAAACCAGAGGGGATCGCGGTGGGCATCTATCATCCGGGCTGGGTGCGCACGGATATGGGGGGGGAAAGTGCCGATATCAGTATGGAAGAAAGTGCGACCGGGCTTGTGGCACGGTTCGACGCACTGAGCATCGCGACAACGGGCTGTTTCGAAACATGGGACGGTCGGGCGCACGCCTACTAACCGATTGCCCTTCCAGACAGTGGGCATTAAAGGAAGCAGCGAATAAAGACCCGTTTCCTAGGAAGACTCATGCCAACGCTTGTGATGAAATTTGGCGGCACGTCGGTGGCCAACCTTGACCGGATCGCGCGCGCGGCCAAGCGCGTAGCGGTCGAGGTCGCGAATGGCTACGATGTGATCGTGATCGTGTCGGCCATGTCGGGAAAGACCAATGAACTGGTCGGCTGGGTCAGCGAGACCGCACCGCTTTACGATGCGCGCGAATACGATGCGATTGTGTCTTCGGGCGAAAACGTGACGGCGGGACTGATGGCGCTGCGCCTTCAGGAAATGGATATTCCCGCGCGCAGCTGGCAGGGTTGGCAGGTGCCGGTCAAGACGACCTCGGCGCATTCGAGCGCGCGGATCGAGGAAATCCCGACCGAAAACATCAACGCCAAGTTTGGCGAGGGCATGAAGGTGGCTGTAGTCGCCGGTTTCCAGGGGATCAGCCCGGAAGGGCGGACCACGACGCTGGGGCGGGGCGGGTCCGACACGACCGCTGTGGCATTCGCGGCAGCCTTTGGCGCCGAACGCTGCGATATCTACACGGACGTGGACGGTGTCTATACCACCGATCCCCGGATCACGAGCAAAGCACGCAAGCTTGACAAGATCGCCTTTGAGGAAATGCTGGAACTGGCGTCTTTGGGCGCGAAGGTTTTGCAAACGCGGTCTGTCGAACTGGCGATGCGGTACAAGGTGCGCCTGCGGGTGCTGTCATCTTTCGAAGAACCATCGGACAGCGCCGGAACGCTGGTCTGCGATGAGGAGGAAATCATGGAATCCAACGTAGTGGCCGGCGTCGCCTTTTCGCGTGACGAAGCAAAAATGACCCTCATTTCGGTCGCCGACCGGCCCGGCATCGCGGCTGCGATCTTTGGCCCACTGTCCGAGGCCGGCGTCAATGTCGATATGATCGTGCAGAACATATCCGAAGAAGGCCGGACGGACATGACCTTTTCCTGCCCGACCGATCAGGTGATGCGCGCCGAAAAGGCGATGCAGGATGCCAAAGCCAGCGGCGCGATCAACTTTCATGATCTGGTTGCGGATGAAGGCGTTGCCAAAGTCAGCGTCGTGGGGATCGGCATGCGCAGCCATACC
>CAYGMX010000224.1:0-5304 GCA_964351055.1 uncultured Loktanella sp.
CCGCGTCACCCCGTGGCCTTCGTCGGCAAACAGCATCACCTCGTGCGGGATGCTTGCAGCCGTCAGTTCGCGCACGGCGGCATGGGTGTTTTCCGGTCCTACATTGCTGTCGGCCAGGCCATGCACGACCATCACATGCCCGCGGATTTGGTCGATGAAGTTGCCGGGGCTTGCATTGGCATAGCGTTCAGGCACCTCATCAGGCGAACCGCCCATCATTTCTTCGCTGTAGGCACGCCCCCAAGGCATTTCGGTCGCGTTATAGTCGATGTCGAGCTTGTACATCCCGCACATCGGGATCGCGGCAGTCACTAGATCGGCGTGGCGCGTGATGGCGTACCAGCTTGAAAAGCCGCCATAGGAATTGCCCGCAACGGCGATCTTGTCTGTGGGTGCGACGCCCATGGCGATCACAGCTTCTGTGCCTGCGCGGATGTCGGCCTGTTCGCGTCCGCCCCATCCGTCTTCCTTGACCTTTTCGCGCCAGCGCATGCCGCGTCCGGTCGAGCCACGGTAATTGGGGTCAAGCACGGAATAGCCCAAAGCGACCCAGAACTGGATCTTGGGGTTCACCCAGTCTTCGGAATGCCAGGTCGGCCCGCCGTGGACATAGGTGATATGCCCGCGCACCGGACCCTTTGGACGGTAAAGCCAGCCTTGGATGGTTTCACCATCGGGGGCTGTCGAATGCAGGCTTTCCGGCACGCAAAACAGTGCTTTGATCGGGGCAGAGGCCAGCGTTGTGCAGGTGCCATCAGGTCCGATGTGGACAACGTCGTGCGGGGCAGAGGCGTCATAGCCTTCGGCCAGCCAGCCACCGTCCGGCAGACCTGCCAGCGGCAAGAGCGACCGCCTGCCAGAACGGTTGGGCAGCGGTGCATAGGTGCCATCGGTGAACACGACGGTTTCAAGCGCCGCATCGGTAAAGCTGTGACAGGCAAACTGCCCGTTTGCGCCGATCACCAGCGTTTGCGGGCAAAGCTCCGGTTCGGCGGCCAGCCAAGTGATCGCCCCGTCAGCCAAGGCCACGATGCCGACACGATCGCCCTCTGCCCCGTCCGCCACGACAGCAATGCGGTCGGCATCCAGCCACCAGCCCGTTGCGACGGCTTTTTCGCCCAGACAAACCAGTTCCCGCGGAGCGCTACCATCAGCACCGATCACCCAGAGTTGCGCGGCGCCGGGGGCCAGGCGATGGCGATGCCACAAAAGATGCTGCCCGTCGGGGCTCCATTCCGTGCCAGCGCCGAAGGGGTCGGGGTTGCGGAACAGGATTTTCCGCGCGCCGGTCTCCAAGTCGTGCAGATAGATCAGATTGCCCGCAATGACCTCTTGGGCCTCATCATCATAGTCGCTGATATAGCTGATAGAGCGCCCGTCCGGCGAAAATTGACCGCCGTAGACATAGTGATCCCGCTGGAGAGGGGTGAGCGGTGTCAGGGCATTCCCCTTGTCGCGGTCCAGCAATAGCAGCTGATCGTGTTCGCAACTATCGGGCGAATGGGCGAGGATCAGGCGGTGGCCATCGTGGCTCACATCGCGGACTGTCAGGTGGTCGGCACTGTCTTGGGTCAGGGGCATGGGCGGGGATGACCCATCGGTGGGGGCCATCCAGATTTCGGAGACCTCAGACAGGCCGGACCATGACCAAAAGGCCCATGCCCCATCGCCCGAGGCACGCAGCGTTTCGATCTGGGGCAGGGCGGCCCATGTTCGGGCAAGGGCCTGAACAGGTGTCATAGGACCTCCGCAAAGTGACAGGCAGCGCTGTGTCCTGACGTCATCTCGCGCAATGCGGGCCGCGATGAATTGCAACGCGGGACGACATGCGGGCACCTGCTGGCAAAGACGCAACCGGGTGGCGGGGCGAGGACCGAAGGCAATTCACCCGGCAGCGATTGGCCCAAACGTGCATGTTCGCGCACCGGATCAGGTTCCGGAACTGCCGCCATGAGTGCTTGGGCATAAGGATGCAGCGGGCCTGCGTAGAACGCATCCCGCCCCGCTGCTTCGACCGTGCGGCCAAGGCACATGACCATGACATCATGGCTGATATGGCGCACCACAGACAGGTTGTGCGAAATAAAGATCAAGGCCAGCCCCAGCCGGTCTTGCAGGTCCATCAGAAGGTTAACCACCTGCGCCTGTATCGACACATCGAGGGCCGAGACGGGTTCGTCGCAGACGATCAGCTTTGGCCCCGCGATAATCGCACGGGCAATGCCAATGCGCTGGGCTTGCCCGCCCGAGAGTTCATGCGGATAGCGGGCCGCGTATTCCGGCGACAGGCCCACAAGGCGCAGGGCCTCGGCCGCGCGCTCGTGCAGGGCTGCGCGGTTCAGGCCCGGCTCGAAAGTGATCAGCGGCTGGCTGACGATCCGGCCCAATGTCATGCGCGGGTCAAGTGCGGCGACCGCATCCTGAAAGATGATCTGGAATTCCGACCGTCTTTTGCGCAGGGTTTTAGGGGGCAGTTGACCAAGGTCCTCGCCCTCCCACAAAACCTGACCGGAAACAGGCGGCAGCAGATGCAGGATCGCCCGTCCCAAAGTGGATTTACCGCAGCCGGATTCCCCGACAATCCCCAAGGTCTGCCCTGCCTGAAGCGTAAAGGACACGTCATGCACGATGGGCAGATGACGCGGACGCGAGAACAGACCGCCCGCAAGCGGATAACCCGCGTTCAGATTGCGCACCTCCAGCAACGGGCTCATGTGGTCTCTCCCGTCAGGTGGCAGGCGGCAAGGCGTCCGGGTGCAATGGCCTTTAAGGGTGGCGGGGTCGTCTGGCAGATGTCGATCCGCTGGTCGCAACGGGGGGCAAAGGGGCAACCGGGCAGCATCGCACCGCCCGCACGCGGTGCGCCCGCTATCGTTTCCAAGCGTGGCGTAAGTGGCGCCGCAATACGCGGCGTGGCGTGCAAAAGCCCCTTGGCATAAGGGTGTGCGGGGGCTGCGAAAAGGGGTGCAGCCGGGCCTTCTTCCATGATCCGCCCGCCATAAAGCACGATCACCCGATCACAAAGCCGGGCGACAACCCCCAGGTCATGGGTCACAAAAATGATCGCTGTGCCTATCTCGCGGGCCAGTTCGGCAAGAATATCAATGATTTGCGCCTGAATTGTCACATCCAGCGCCGTCGTCGGCTCGTCCGCCAGCAAAAGCCGGGGTTTCACCAAAAGCGCCATCGCGATCATGACCCGCTGGCGCATTCCACCCGAAAACTCGTGCGGATAGGACCGCGCACGCCGCGCCGCGTCGGGAATGCGCACACGGTCCAGCATCCGCACAGCCTCGCGCCCCGCATCGCGCCGCGACATGCCCTTGTGCACGATCAGCCCTTCGGCAAGTTGATCTCCGACACGTTTGTAAGGGCTGAGAGAGGTCATCGGATCCTGAAAGATCATCGACATCGCCACGCCGCGCACATGATCCAGCGCGCGCGGCGACATCGCCAGCAGATCCTGCCCCGCGAAATGTGCCGCCCCGCTGACCCGTCCATTTCCGGCCAGCAGTCCCATCAGGCTAAACAGGATCTGGCTTTTGCCCGAACCGCTTTCGCCGACGATGCCCAAAACCTCGCCCGGGGCCACGTCAAAGCTGACATGGTCCACGGCGGTCACTTCACCTTCGGGCAGGCGGAACCGCACGCTAAGGTCGCGGACGCGCAGCAGGCTATCTGTCATTGGGATCAAAGGCATCGCGCAGCCCGTCCGCTATGAAATTGAGACAAAAGAGAACAGTTGCCAGCATACCTGCGGGCAGCAAGAGCAGGCGGATATCGGTGCTCATCGCCGCTGTGCCGCTTTGGATCAGGTTGCCCCAACTGGCCTGCGGTTCCTTGATGCCGATGCCAAGGAAGGACAGAAAACTTTCCGACAGGATCACCTCGGGGACCAACAGGCTGGAATAGACGATCACGGTGGACAGGGTGTTGGGCACGATATGGGTCACGATGATCTGGCCGTCGGTCATGCCGCCTGCCCGTGCGGCCTCGACGAATTCGCGCCGGGCCAGCGATTGGGCCTGCCCGCGCACGATCACGGCGGGGGTCAGCCAGAGCGTGAACACGATGGCCGCAAATAGCGCGAGATTGCCGCCGCCAAAGAGCAGCGACAGCAGGATGACAAGGATCACATAGGGAAAGCCGTAAAGGACCTCGACCAGACGCATCATGATCCGGTCGATCCTGCCGCCGATAAACCCCGAGATCGCGCCATAAAGCACGCCGATGAGCGCCGCCACCAGCGCCCCCAGAAATCCGATTGTCAGTGAAACGCGGCCCCCTTCCAAGGTGCGGACCAGCAGATCGCGCCCGAAATTGTCGGTTCCGAACAGATGGATCGACGTGAAATCGACCCCCTGATTGATGGCGTCAAAATTTGCATCCTCGCCCGTGAAAGGAAAAAAGAATGGCCCGATGAAGCACGCCAGTACAATCGCCGTCAGCACCACGATACTGGCCATGGCCAAGCGGTTTTGCCGAAAGCGGCCCATCTGAAGTGACAGGGTGCTTTGCGGGATCGGGGCGAGGCTGGTGTCACTCATTGCGCACCCTCGGGTCAAGCCAGCCGCGCAGGATATCGGCCAGAATATTGAACACGATCAGGAAACCGCCGTAAAGGATCGTGATCCCCATCACCAAAGGATAGTCGCGGTTCAGTGCCGCATCCACGAAATGACGCCCGATGCCGGGCAAGGCAAAGATCGTCTCGATCACGATAGACCCGGTGATGATCGCCGCTGTTGCGGGCCCAAGATAGGCGACCACCGGCAAGACAGCACCGGTCAAGGCGTGGTTCCAGACAACCCTGCGGCCCCCGATCCCCTTTGCCACCGCCGTGCGGATATAGTTTTCGCGCAATGTCTCGATCATCGCGGCACGGGTCAGCCGCGAAATATAGGCGATATTGGGCAATGACAGCGCTACGATGGGCAGCACCAGATTGCGCCAGCTGTCGCCCCATCCCCCCACCGGCAACCATCGCAGTGTCAGGGCAAAATAGACTTGCATCAGCGGGGCCAGCACAAAGATGGGCACCGCGATACCGATCACTGCGATGACGCCGGCCGAATAGTCGATGATCGAATTGCGCTTGAGCGCACCCAGAATGCCCAGCGTCACCCCCGTGACCGTGGCCACCATGACCGCCGAGAACCCGATGGTCAGCGAATAGGGCAATCCAGAGATCAGGATATCGGCGACGGAATAATCCCGAAAACGGATGGAAGGGCCGAAATCGAACCGCACGACGCCCCAGACATAGCGCAGGAATTGCTGCAACAGCGGTTCGTCCAGATGATA
>CAYGMX010000225.1:0-5303 GCA_964351055.1 uncultured Loktanella sp.
AAGAACATGTCGCCTATGTCTGCGGAAGCGACGGTGGTTCGCAATTATCTGGAGTGGATCTTGGGCGTTCCATGGGGCGTCAAATCACGCACCAAAAAGGACCTGCACAAGGCGCAAGAGGTGCTTGATAACGACCACTATGGTCTTGAGAAGGTCAAGGAACGCATCGTCGAGTATCTTGCGGTGCAACAACGCTCGGCCAAGCTGAAAGGCCCGATCATGTGTTTGGTCGGCCCGCCAGGTGTGGGTAAAACATCGCTTGGCAAGTCTGTCGCCAAAGCCACAGGACGCGAATTCATTCGCATCTCTTTGGGTGGTGTGCGTGACGAATCCGAAATTCGCGGTCACCGCCGGACCTATATCGGCTCTATGCCCGGCAAGATCATTCAGGCGTTGAAGAAGGCGAAAACCACGAACCCGCTGATCCTGCTCGATGAAATCGACAAGATGGGGCAGGATTTCCGTGGCGATCCCGCGTCTGCGATGCTCGAGGTGCTTGATCCAGAACAGAACAGCACTTTCGTCGATCATTACCTTGAGGTCGAATATGACCTGTCGAACGTGATGTTCCTGACGACTGCAAACTCCTACAACATGCCGGGGCCATTGCTGGACCGGATGGAGATCATTTCGCTGTCGGGGTACACCGAGGACGAGAAGGTCGAGATCGCAAAGCAGCACCTGCTGCCCAAGGTCATGAAAAACCACGGGCTGAAGGCCAAGGAATTCTCGGTCTCTGACGATGCGCTGCTGGCTATGGTGCGGGTCTATACCCGCGAGGCTGGCGTGCGGAACATGGAACGCGAACTGGCCAAGGTCGCGCGCAAGGCGGTCACGATGATCGTGAAAAAGGAAAAAGAGGCGATCAAGGTCACTGCGGCCAATCTGTCTGAATTCCTTGGTGTCGAAAAGCACCGCTTTGGTCTGGCCGAGGAAGAGGATCAGGTCGGCGTTGTCACAGGTCTGGCTTGGACCTCTGTCGGGGGCGAGCTTTTGAATATCGAAGCGCTGCGCCTGCCGGGAAAAGGCCGGATGAAAACGACCGGGAAACTCGGCGACGTCATGAAGGAATCGATTGATGCGGCCTCGTCCTATGTCCGCTCGATCGCGCCCGCGATTGGCGTGAAACCGCCAAAGTTCGACGTGATCGACATCCACGTGCACGTCCCAGATGGCGCGACGCCAAAGGATGGTCCCAGCGCCGGTCTGGCGATGGTGACATCCATCGTGTCGGTCCTGACGGGTATTCCAGTGCGCAAGGACATCGCCATGACAGGCGAAGTATCACTGCGCGGCAATGCGATGCCGATTGGCGGGTTGAAGGAAAAACTGCTGGCGGCCCTGCGTGGTGGGATAACGACCGTTCTGATCCCGCGTGACAACGCCAAGGACCTGCCGGAGATTCCGGACAACGTGAAAGAGGGGCTGACCATCATTCCGGTCAGCCACGTCTCGGAAGTCCTGGCGCATGCGCTCGTGCGCAAACCAGAGCCGATCGAGTGGGACGAAGCCGCAGAAGAAGCTGCGGCAGCCGCAGCGCTGCAGAGCAAGTCAGAAGCCGAAGGCCCACGCGCCCACTGATCCACAGTGTAAAGCAAGACAAAAGGCGCTCCCGATGGGGGCGCCTTTTTCGTTTGGCTTTATCGCCTTGACCTTCCGTGCCAGAGCGATGGTAATGCGCGCAACCAGCAAAGAAGGACCCGCGCATATGGCCCGCAAAGCAGAGCAGACCCCGCCACAACCGGCAAAAACGGCCGAAACGGTCGTAATCAAGAAACCGGAACTCCTTGATGCCATTGTCGCGCGAACGAACCTCAAAAAGCGCGATGTAAAGCCCGCGGTTGAGGCTGCGCTAGCTGTCATCGCGGATGCCCTGCACGAGGGCGCAGAATTGAACCTGCCGCCTCTGGGAAAGCTGCGTGTGGTCAAGACCAAGCCGCTGGATGACGGGGCCGCAGTATTGACGCTCAAGTTGCGTTTGCCAAAACACGCATCTGCCGAAGCGGCGAACCTGCCCATAAGCAAAAGCACGGGGGACTGATCACTGACAGGCGTAGACCTTGATCGATCAAACCGGATGATAATTTGAAGATGAGCCACCCAGAACTCTACATCCTGCGCCACGGTGAAACGGTCTGGAACGCCGAGAACAGGATGCAAGGCGAACTGAATTCGCCTTTGACTCCCAATGGCTTGCAGCAGGCAGCCCGGCAAGCCCGCATTCTGGCAACCCGCGATTTGCGCGGCTTTGTATTTCTGACAAGCCCGCAGGGGCGTGCCTTTCAGACCGCAGGGATCGCGCTGGCGGGGATCGCTGACCATATCCGCACCGATGATCGCTTGCGCGAAATCGGGACGGGCGATTGGTCTGGCCGTTTGCGCAGTGAATTGCCGATGCCGACGGGCAAGAACCCCTTCATGGCGCAGTATGAGATGGCACCCAATGGCGAAGGCTTTGTGCGTCTCAAGGCGCGTTGCCGCGCGTTTCTGGCGGATCTTTCAGGCCCTGCCGTGCTGGTCACCCATGGAATCACCAGCAGCGTGATCCGTGGTCTGGTGGTGGGCGAAAAGGCCCATGCGCTGCCTGCGGGTCTTGGCGGACAGGGCTGTGTTTATCATCTGAAAGACGGCAGACAATTCCTGTTGGAATGAGGCTTGCACTGCCCGCACCGCTGGTCTAAAGGATGCGGCGTCGGGTGATTAGCTCAGTTGGTAGAGCGCTTCCTTTACACGGAAGATGTCGGGAGTTCGAGCCTCTCATCACCCACCATCCTTGGCATAATTTGGTACCTGCGCTGAACGTCCCGGTTCCGGCGCTTATTTGCGCCCGTGCAATGGTTGTTCAGCGGGGCGGTGCAGAAGCGGGAATTGAAAGCCGCGGAATGTCGCAAACACGAGATCAGGGCGGTCCGGTGATCGCTAGACTTTGTACCAAGGCCATTGCGATTGAACAGACTGATGACAGAAACCCCCGCACCAGCAGACACAGGTGAGAGCCATAGACGCGGTGTGTTCTTTGTCTTTTGTGCAGGCATCTTGTGGTCAACCGTCGGGCTTGGCATCCGGCTGATCGAGGATGTGGTCGTTTGGCAGATCTTGCTCTATCGCTCTATCAGCCTCGCTGCATTGCTTTATGTCGTTGTCTGGCTGCGTTCGGGCGAAAGCCCCTTTGCGCAGATCCGGCGGACCGGATTTCCATCGGTCCTTGCCGGATTGGCGCTGGTTGCGGCCTATTCAGGTGCAATTTACGCCATTCAGGTCACGTCTGTTGCCAACGCCATGCTGCTTTTCGCCACGGCACCCTTTATCACGGCGGTGCTGGGGTGGATCATCTTGAAAGAACCTGTGCGCAGGGCAACATGGATCGCTATTGTGGTGGCCATTGCAGGCATCGCAATTATGGTGGCAGATAAATCCGGCAGCGTCGCCTTCAAAGGAAGCGTTGCGGCACTGGGGTCGGCGTTTGGGTTTGCTGTCTTCACTGTGGCCCTGCGCTGGGGCAAGGCGGGCGAAATGCTGCCCTCGGTTTTCTTGTCCGGCGTGTTCGGTATCGTCATTACCTTTGCGATTTGCCAAGGGCTGGGTTTGTCCGTTGTCCTGTCCGTCAGGGATGGCGGGATCGCGATGGGCATGGGCGTCTTTCAAGTCGGGGCCGGACTTATCCTTTACACCCTCGGTTCCAAGAGCCTGCCTGCCGCGGAACTGGCCCTGTTGTCTCTGGCAGAGGTCCTGCTGGGGCCGGTGTGGGTTTGGCTGTTTCTGGGCGAAACCGTGACAGTCAACACGTTGATCGGCGGCGCTGTCCTGCTTGCGGCAATTGCGGGCAATGCTGTGTCTGGAAAGCGAAGAAGACCACCGCCTATCATTGGACCCTAGTTCTGATGTACCCGTCCTGTAGCAAAGGTTCGCACAGTATTTGCCCGCGGGCTTTGGACCTGCCGCACGCAGACTGTGCCGGTGGCTGTCCAATAACAGCGCGGCCATGGTCAGCGGCCTCGTTCCGGAATACCTCGCAGCGCGCAATACCGCGCCGGACGACAGGGCCCATTATGGAGCGGCAGGTTTGTCGCCCAGGTCCGGATCGGCGGATCTGACAGGCGCCAATTGACCAATGATGTCGCGCTCCACTCTAGATGCTTCCTTTCTGTGCGATTTTGCACGTGACATCTTCTTGCTCACCTCTTTTAAAATTTGCTGCACAGATTATCTTTGGTTCAACCCGACAAAGGAGAGATCATATGAGCTGGAACCCCGCACTTGACCCTGATTGCCCGACCGGTGATGCCGTGGATGCCATTGAAACGGTCATCGTGCCGCGCGCCCGTGATCTGGGGGGCTTCGAAGTGCGCCGCGCCTTGCCCGCACCCCGCCGACAGATGGTCGGCCCGTTCATTTTCTTCGACCAGATGGGGCCTGCGGAGTTTGTGACGGGGCAGGGGATCGACGTGCGTCCGCACCCGCATATCGGTCTTGCCACGGTCACTTACCTGCATCGTGGCGCGATCCATCACCGTGACAGCCTTGGCACCGATCAGTGGATCGAACCGGGGGCGATGAACCTGATGGTCGCGGGGCATGGCATCACCCATTCCGAACGCATGGATGGCGAGGCACGGACCAAGCCGCAAAGCCTGTTCGGCATCCAATCCTGGATCGCATTGCCGAAAGGGGCCGAAGATCGTGAAGCGGCCTTTATCCATGCACCCAAAGACGATCTGCCCCTGATGGACGGTGAAGGCAAACAGGTACGTCTGATCTTGGGCGAAGCCTTTGGTCAGCGCGCACCGGTCGAGACTCCGTCAGAGATGTTCTATCTTGATGCCGTGCTGGAACCGGGTGCCGGGTTGCCCTTGCCTGACAATCACGAGGATCGCGGTGCCTATGTACTTGAAGGCGAAGTGACGATCGCGGGACAAGTATTTGACCAAGGCAAGATGATGGTCTTTCGCCCGGGAGATCAGGTCAGCATGAAGGCGGGCGCGCAAGGCGCGCGCGTCATGCTTCTGGGTGGGGCCACGATGGACGGGCCGCGCCATATCTGGTGGAACTTTGTCGCTTCGAGCAAAGAGCGCATCGAAGAGGCAAAAGAGGCTTGGCGCGCCGGTGATTGGGAGAATGGCCGCTTCCAGTTGCCACCCGATGACCGTGATGAATTTATTCCTTTGCCCGCGCGTTGACAGCGCTTGACGGCAGATGCCGCCACACCTAGAAGCAGTCCACGTCCGGCGGCAACGCCGGACAAGCAGATGCGCGGTTGTAGCTCAGTTGGTTAGAGTACCGGCCTGTCACGCCGGGGGTCGCGG
>CAYGMX010000226.1:0-5302 GCA_964351055.1 uncultured Loktanella sp.
TCGTCGTCGTCATCATCGTCGTCATCGTCATCATCATCTTCATCATCTTCGTCTTCGTCTTCATCATCGTCGTCATCCTCGTCATCGTCGTCATCGTCATCATCGTCATCATCCGTGAAGTCCCGATCTTCATTTTCGAACTTCACGCCAGGCGTTGCGTCGTCATCATCATCGGCGGGACCGAACTCGGATTCAATCAACAGACGTGTCGCGAGATCATATACTGCTTCGAATTTGTTGCCAGCCGCATCATAAGCCTCGAACTTGATCTGTGTCGGGCCTGTCTTGACTTCTATGCTGGTGTAACCTTGCGCCTGCAACTGCGGGATCACTTCATCTGCAATTGACTGCGCGAACGCGGCACTTGTGCCAAGTACGATCGCTGCGGTCGTGGAAAGCAAAAAGTTTCTCATGTGTTCAGTCCTTTCAACACGGCCGCCCACGATGGGCAGGCCTAAGGCTCAACAGACATGCATCACATGCACCCTACCATGCACAATGGGTTTAATCCTGTGCGTGTAAACCCGCGACCAACGCGCCTAAACCAAAGTTTAGGGGCGTGGTCAGGCTTTCATGTCGAAACCAAGGTGTTTTGCGACTGTAAAGATGTCTTTGTCACCGCGTCCGCACATATTCATGACCAAGAGGTGATCCGAAGGCAGGTCAGGGGCGATCTTCATAACATGCGCCAGCGCATGCGACGGCTCCAAAGCCGGGATGATTCCCTCGAGCGCACAGCATAACTGGAACGCCTCGAGCGCTTCGACATCCGTGATCGCCACGTATTGCGCGCGCCCGATGTCATGCAGCCATGCATGCTCTGGACCGATACCGGGGTAATCAAGACCCGCTGAGATGCTGAAGCCTTCAAGTATCTGCCCTACATCGTCCTGCAACAAATAGGTCCGGTTGCCATGCAGCACGCCCGGGCGCCCGCCGGTCAGCGATGCACAATGTTCCATTTTGGCGTTGACACCCTTGCCGCCGGCCTCGACCCCGATAATGTTGACCTCTTTGTCGTCTAGGAAGGGATAGAACAGCCCCATCGCATTCGATCCACCGCCGATTGCGGCAATCAATGTGTCAGGCAAACGCCCTTCGGCGGCCTGCATTTGTTCTTTCGTTTCTTGGCCAATGATGGCCTGAAAATCGCGGACCATCGCGGGGTAAGGGTGCGGGCCTGCCACTGTGCCGATGCAATAAAAGGTGTCGCGGACATTGGTGACCCAGTCGCGCAGTGCATCGTTCATTGCGTCCTTAAGCGTTCCCCGCCCAGAGGTGACGGGGACGACCTCTGCCCCTAGCAGGCGCATCCGAAAGACGTTTGGCGCTTGGCGTTCGACATCATGCGCTCCCATGTAGACCACGCATTTCAACCCGAATTTGGCACAGACCGTCGCCGTGGCCACACCATGCTGCCCTGCCCCTGTTTCCGCGATGATACGGGACTTGCCCATGCGACGGGCAAGGATGATCTGTCCCAAGACATTGTTGATCTTATGCGCACCGGTGTGGTTCAACTCGTCCCGTTTCATGTAGATCTTTGCCCCGCCCAAGTGCTGGGTCAGCCGTTCTGCATGATAGAGCGGGCTGGGGCGGCCGACATAATGGGTCCAGAGATCGTGCATCTCTGCCCAGAATGACGCATCGGTTTTGGCGTGCTCGTATTGCGCTTCCAACTCGAGAATGAGGGGCATCAGTGTTTCGGATACAAAGCGGCCCCCGAAATCACCAAAGCGGCCCTTTTCATCGGGACCCGTCATGAAACTGTTGAAAAGATCGTTGGCCATAGGACACCTGCTGTTTTTCGCACCTGTCAGGCTTATCGCCAAGACAGGAAATGGTAAAGCGGCCATCGGGCGACAGACCGTCACAGAAGGCCTGAAACCAAGTCCTGATTGGGCAATTGCCTTACTCACCACGACCCTGACAGGTTCGGCGTTACAAAAGATGATGATCTCGCCCGCTCTTGCAACCGCTGAGCATCGGCGTCGCCTGATCTCGCTGACAAAGGCATCGCGCCTGAACATGCGTTCCACGTCACGGGCCTTGCACCACAAGGCGATGGTGAAACCACACAACCGGCGACAAGGGGATCGCTGGACTCTGCAACACCTGAACTTGGCACGAGACAGTCAATCAGGCGCTAATGCGCCATTGCCGCCGCACAGAACGCCGCAATCATGTCAGCATCTTTTTCGCCCGGCGCTGTTTCCACGCCAGAGGAGACATCCACCTGCGTGGCCCCTGTCAGGGCGATGGCCTCTGCGACATTCTGCGGCGTCAGACCGCCAGCGAGCATCCAAGGCACAGGCCAGCGACGCCCCGCAATCAGGCGCCAGTCAAAGGCCAAACCGTTTCCACCGGGCAAGGTGGCATCTTTGGGGGGCTTTGCATCAACCAGAATTTGATCGGCAACACTGGCATAAGCATCCAGCGCCGCCAGATCCGACGCATCAGCGACCCCCACAGCTTTCATCACAGGCAGACCATAGCGGGAACGGATCGCGGCAACACGCGCAGGGGTTTCATGGCCGTGGAGTTGCAGGATATCCAATGGCACAGCGTCCATGATCGCATCAAGCAGTGTGTCGTCGGCATCCACGACCAATGCCACTTTTGCAATGCCCACCGGCACTTCCCGCGCAACAGCAGCGGCCTGCGCAATCGTGACGTTGCGGGGGGACTTCGGAAAAAACACGAGCCCGACATAGCTGGCCCCTGCATCGACCGCGGCCCGCATCATGGCCACATCACGCAGCCCGCAGATTTTGACCCTTGTAGAGGTGGCCATCAGCCTGTTTTTTCAAGCAGCGCCAGAACGTCATCATGATCTTTTGAGCTAGCGGCGGAACCGCGCAGCTGCGCGACCTCGCGCCGCAACGCTTCGACCTCGCGGGCCTTGCCGCGGCCCTCGGCGCGTATCCGGTGTTCACGGACCCATTCCCAAAGAAACCCGATCATGAGGCCGCCACCCACGCTGATGAAGATCACAACAAAGAGCGGCAACTGAAGATCGGGCGAAAGACCCATAAGGTCGCCCAAGGCCTCGGGCATGGCGCGCACGGTGACAGGATCACGATTGGCCAAGCCGATCAAAATAAGACAGAGGCCGACAATAGCCCAGAATGCATAGCGTATGGTTTTCATGCGACCCTCATAGCGCAAATGGCCGTGGCGGTGAACTGGTTTTCATCGGTGTCATTGCATTGGCCGCGACAGAGCGCTGCCCCGCAACGCAGCAGTGTCTTCTAGTTGCCGTTCAGGCGATCACGCAGCTATTTCCCTGTCTTGAAGAAGGGCACATGCTTTTCATCGACTTCGACGGATTCCCCTGTGCGGGGGTTGCGACCGATCCGGTGATCCCGCTTCTTGACCGAAAACGCACCAAAGCCCCGCAACTCCACGCGGTCGCCTCGCGACATGGCCTCGATGATCTCTTCAAAGACGGTGTTCACAATTTTTTCGACGTCACGCAGATAGAGGTGCGGGTTCTCATCGGCAAGTTTTTGGATCAGTTCGGAACGGATCATGATTTGGCCTCCCAACCAGAATTCTCACACACACCACAGGTTTGTGCCTGCTTTTCAAATGACTATAGGCATTTTGCGGCTCTGGTGAAATACACTGAATCTCGGGAATTGGCTTAAATTCGAGTTTCGACAGAGCCTAATTCTGCGGATTCGCGCGGATTGGTGCTTGGATCGCAATTCGGTCAGGAAGGATCGATGCAATCACTTTTGACCGATTCGGATAATTCCAACAGCATCGGCGAGCCGATCCGGTCAGGCCCTGCCCGTGTGAAAACGCCGCAGGCATCTAGGGTCTGTGCCGGATAAAAGGACTGTGGCTTGGCTGGTCGGGCAATAACCGTCCCTCTGCGTCAAAGTTGTCATCCGCATTGAATTGCAAACGCGGGCGCGTTCCAAAAGAAGCCAGCAGGTCCGCCTGCCCCGCCAGAGTATCCCGCAGAGCTGTCTCAAGTGCCGCGCGCCGCGCGCCTGTGTGATACCCGTGCACCCCGTGCACTACCTTTGGTGCAAGCACGGTGAAGCCAAGATAGCGCAAGGTATAAGCCGCGGGCCAAAGCAGCAGTTGCACATCGCCTTCCTTACCGTTGAAGGCGCTTTCCTCTGCCCGTGATCCAGTCGTGACGCAAAACAACGCCGTCTTGCCACGGCAGAGACCGGTATCGAACCGCTGGTCAACACTATGAAGCGCCCCATGCGCAAGTGCACGGTCAAACCAGCCTTTCAGAATGGCGGGGGGCGCGAACCACCAAATCGGGAAATGAAAGACAACGCGATCCGCCTGCCTGATCTTTGCGACCTCGCCAGCGACATCGTCAGAAAGAGTGCCAGTTCTGGCATGGTCTTCCTGCGCTTTGAGGGGGTCAAACTGGGCATCGGGGTCCCAGTCCGGATAGCGGGCTGCGGCCTCTGCGGGGTGAAAACCCATGGCGTAGAGGTCGGACCACAGCACGGTATCACTCTGCGCGACAGCCGCCCGTTCCGTTGCATCGGCCCAAGCCCCGTTAAACGAACGTTTGTCAGGATGGGCCAGAACAATGAGTGTGGTCGGCATAATGAAACCTTTTGTCAGGGACTGGCGGCACAACACCCGATCTGTCCTTGGCGGACAAGCCCTGCCCAACAAAAAGCCCCGCTGAAATCGCTTTCAGCGGGGCCATATTCTGCAACCGTCAGGTTGGTCTTATTCGTCGCGCTTCAACGCGGCGCCAAGGATATCACCCAATGACGCGCCGGAATCGGATGAGCCGAACTGCTCGACCGCTTCCTTCTCTTCCGCGATCTCGCGTGCCTTGATCGACAGACCCAATTTGCGGGTCTTGCTGTCGATGGCTGTCACACGGACGTCAACCTTATCACCGACGCCGAAACGCTCCGGGCGCTGCTCGGCACGGTCACGGGACAGATCGGAACGACGGATGAAGGATTTCGCACCTTCATAGTCGACCTCGATGCCGCCGTCTTCGATCTTGGTCACTTCAACAGTGATGATCGAACCACGCTTCACACCGCCAACGGCTTCTGCGAACGGGTCACCGTCAAGTGCCTTGATGGAAAGCGAAATACGCTCTTTCTCGACATCGACTTCAGCAACCTTGGCTTTGACCATATCGCCCTTGCGGAAATCACCGATGACGTCTTCGCCACGGCCTTCCCATGTCAGGTCGGACAGGTGAACCATGCCGTCGATGTCGCCTTCAAGACCGATGAACAGGCCGAATTCGGTGATGTTCTTGACTTCGCCTTCAACCTCGGTGCCCTCGGGGTGGGTT
>CAYGMX010000227.1:0-5294 GCA_964351055.1 uncultured Loktanella sp.
CCGCGGGCATCAGCAGGGTGGCGGCAGCGCCATCATTCAGGCCGGACGCATTCGCAGCTGTGACAGACCCGTCTTTGGTAAAGGCAGGCCGCAATTTCTGCATTGCTTCCATCGTTGCACCGTGGCGGATGTATTCGTCTTGGTCCACGATGATGTCACCCTTGCGGGTTTTGACCGTGAAGCCCGCGATTTCATCGGTGAACTTGCCAGCCTTCTGCGCCGCCTCGGCCTTGTTCTGGGAAGCGACAGCGAATTCATCCTGCATGTCGCGCGTGATCTGCCACTGATTGGCGACGTTTTCCGCCGTCTGCCCCATGTGGTAGTTGTTGAACGCATCCCACAGACCGTCGCGGATCATGGTGTCGATGAATTTCATATCGCCCATTTTCTGGCCAGCGCGCAGGTTTGCGGCATGGGTCGACAGGGTCATGTTTTCCTGACCGCCTGCCGCCACGATGGACGCATCGCCCAGTTGGATATGCTGTGCGCCCAGCGCCACAGCCCGCAGGCCGGACCCACAAACCTGATTGATGCCCCAAGCGGCGGCTTCGATCGGCAGACCTGCATTGATATGCGCCTGACGCGCGGGGTTCTGGCCCTGTGCTGCGGTCAGCACCTGCCCAAGGATCGTTTCACTAACCTCTGACTTGTCAATACCGGCCCGAGCGACGACGGCTTCCAGAACAGCGGCACCCAGATCGTGGGCGGGTGTGTTGGCGAAAGCTCCGCCAAAGCTGCCCACGGCTGTACGGGCGGCTGATGCGATAACGACGTTGGTCATGGATAATCCCCTTCAGGTTTGTTCCCGAACAGAACGGTGCCATCTCCACGTATCAAGTGCAAGACAGTCCCCCCTGCCGGTTGCCCTGTTGCATAGGTTGTTCGTTTCCCGAGGGCAAATCAAATCCCTCTGCGACAGCGACCTTGCCCTACAAAGTAAAGGCCGGAACCCCGAAATAATAGCCCTGCAAGCAGTCCACCCCGATTCCCCTTAGGAACGTGGCCTCTGCTTCGGTTTCGACACCGTCCGCGACCACAAACATCTCGAACTGGTGCGCAACGGTGGTCAGCGCCTCCGCCAGAACCTGATTGTCGGGGTCGCGGTCTATCCCTTTGACAAAGCTTTTGTCGATCTTCACCAGATCAAAATAGAAATCCCGCAGATAGCGAAAGGCGGTCATCCCCGCCCCAAATCCGTCCAACGCAAAACCAACGCCTTGGGGCTGCATTTCGCGCATGAAGCGGATGACGTTTTCGTGCAGCAACATGGCCGAGGATTCACTGATTTCAAAAATCAGGCGGTCCCCAAGATTGCTCCGGTCCATCAGGCCGCGATCAAGTATGCGGCGCCACTGCCCATCCCCGATAGAGCGGGCAGACAGGTTGACCGAAAGCCGCAGTGTTTCGTGCTGGCGCAGCCGCTGCAGGGCCAGTTCCAGCGTGACACAATCAATCTGCCGCCCCAATATGCTTTCCTCGATCAAGGGCATGAAATGCGCGGCCGGAATGATCCGCCCTGCATGATCCGAAAGGCGCACCAATCCTTCGTGAAAGGCCGTCAGCGGCTTTGCGTCGGCTGTCACGACAGGTTGAAATGCCAGTTGCGCACGACCCGCAGACAGTGCGTTCTGGACAAGTGACATGACATCTCTATCGCGGCTTGCCATTGCAAAGTTCAAGGGATCACCAAGAGCGATGTCATCAATCTCTGGACGGCTGAGCGTGGCGTTGTGCATAAATGGGCTCCATACTGCTCGGCACACAATGGCCCGTGCCAGACTAATATTCGATTAAGGACACCACATGACCGAACGCTGCGGCTGGGCCGGACCGGACCAGATCTATATCGACTATCACGACACCGAATGGGGCGTGCCTGAATACGACAGCCGCGCCCTGTGGGAAAAGCTGATCCTTGACGGGTTTCAGGCAGGCTTGTCGTGGATCACCATTCTGAAAAAGCGTGAAAATTTCCGTGCAGCCTTTGCCGGATTTGAACCCGCAGTGATTGCGACATGGGGGGAAGCCGATGTGCAGCGTCTGTTGGCGGACGCCGGCATTATCCGTCATCGCGGCAAGATCGAAGCAACGATTGGCAATGCCCGAGCTTGGCAAGACATCGAAGCACGCGAAGGCTTTGACCGTTTTCTGTGGCGTTATGTCGATGGGGTGCCTTTGCGCACGACCCTTTCAGATCGGGCCGATATGCCCACGCAATCGCCGCTCTCGGCGCAAATCTCCAAGGATCTTAAGAAAGCAGGTTTTCGCTTCTGTGGACCGACGATTGTTTATGCCTTTATGGAGGCCACAGGACTCATCAACAACCATCTGACCATTTGCCCCCGTCACGCGCCCTGCGCGGCACTGGCCCGTTTACCAGCGTTTTAGTGCGTCTTCGTCCGCACCCTTGGCCGCGACCCAAGTTTCGCCATCACGGGTGATTTCTTTCTTCCAGAATGGCGCACGGGATTTGAGGTAATCCATCAGGAAATCCGCCGATTCGAAGGCTGCTGCGCGGTGGGCCGATGCCGTGGCGACCATCATGATCGGCGCCCCAGCCGCCAGCGGCCCATAGCGGTGGATGACCAGAACATCGGCAAGGTTCCAGCGGGCGACAGCCTCGTCCACGATTTTGGAAATCGCGCTTTCGGTCATGCCGGGGTAATGTTCGATCAGCATTTCTTGCAGATCACCCTTTGTGTCACGCACCACGCCCGTAAAACTGACTACAGCGCCCACATCGGTCCGGCCCTGCGCAAAGGCGTTCAATTCCGCGCCCGCATCAAAGGGTTCGGCTTGGACACGGACAGCCATCAGCCGCCCGTCATCGGAGGAAAGAACGCCACTTCGCGCACGCCAGCTAGGGGGGCGTCAAAGGTGGACAATTCCTGATCCAGCGCCACGCGCAGGGCTGTTGTGTCGGCAAAGGCAGCGGCATAGCGGTCTTCGCGGGCGGAGAGTTCCGCGATCAGGTCATTCACCGTCGCGGCGTTGGTCTGGACCGTTTCCTGCGGCAAGCCGATCCGTTCACGGACCCATGCGAAATAGATGACATTCATAGGCTTCCATCCTTGAGATAGGGGCGCGCCTTTGTGAAATAGTCCCAGCCGGTGACCAGGGTCAGTAGTCCAGCAGCCCAGAGCGTGATGATCCCGCCCCACCAGCTGATGACCATGCCCTGATATTTCCACCACAGGCCCAATTCATCCGGTCCACGGCCCGTGATCGCATCTTCGACCATCTCTGCAGTCATGGCGAGTGACTGCATCCCGAAATAGTGTTCAAAAGCGCCAGTTGCAAAAAGCATGGCAATTGCGACCATCTGGGCCGTTGTTTTCCATTTCGCCAGATTGGTGACCTTGAGCGTTCCAGCCGTATCGCCCAGAAATTCGCGCAGGCCCGACACAAAGACCTCGCGGAAGATAATAACAGTCGCCGGCAGCAGAATCCACGGGTTCATGCCCGAAAATCCGGTGATGACAACAAGCGCGATGATGACCATCGCTTTGTCGGCAATCGGGTCCAGCATCGCGCCCAGCTTGCTTTCCTGTTTCCACGCACGGGCCAGATAACCGTCAAGAAAGTCGGTGAACGCGGCCAGAACGAACAGGACCAGCGCGAACCAGTCTGCCCAAGGCCGTGCAAAATAAAGAAACATCACAACGACGCCGGGTGCGGCGGCAAGGCGCAGGATCGTGAGGATATTTGGCAGGTTCAGGTTCATGAAAGAAGGTTTAACGGCTTGCATGCGCAGTGGAAAGCGCCATCATTGTATGACCCGTTAAAGGGCGGTCCAAGCCTGTGTTTCGGCGGTCTTGGCCTTGAGCCAGAGCAGATCAAACCCCGCAATTAACCGGTACCCGCGTCCGAACAGCGCTTTGGCCTGTTCCTCGGCCAATGCAACACCGCCCAGCGGGATACCGGCCGCCAATCCTGCCTTTTCGACCTTTGTGATGGCTGTGATGAAGTCGGGATGATCGAACTGGCCGGAAACACCCAATTCGGTCGAGAGATCAAACTGTGCCGGCACCAGAAGGTCTATCCCCGGTACTTTGACGATTTCGTCTATGTTTTTGACCGCATCGGCGGTTTCAATCAGCAAGACGCAGGCCAGAGTGCCGTCAACCGCATCTTTGTAAGCACCCAAGGGCACACCTGCCATCGAATGTGCGATAAAGGGTCCGAACCCGCGATTGCCCTTTGGCGGATAATAAAGCGATGCAACGGCCTTGCGCGCGTCATCCGCCGTGCGGATCAAGGGAAAGACGATCCCTTCCGCACCCAGATCAAGAACGCGTTTTACGTGGCTCGGGTCGTTCCGCGCGATGCGCACAAGCGGCGCGCATTGTGTGCCCTTGGTGGCAGCAATCATCGCATGCGCACTGGCATGGTCCACGGCGCCATGTTCCATGTCGATAATCACAGAATCCGCGCCCGCAGCGGCCATCGCTTGTGTGACTGTTGCCGAGGGGATTGTGCAAACATGGCTGGTCAGGCGGTCTTGGGTATTGTGAAGGCGGTGCTTGAAATTGGTCATGGGCATCGTGCCTTCTCAGCATTGCATTGGATTGGATTGCAATTAGCGGCACGGCCCGACGACAAGTCAACCATTCTCGTGGAAATAGTCATAGATCACCTGCGCCATGTTCCCCGACACGCCTTCGACCGCTTTGAGGTCCGCGAGGTTGGCGCGCGCCACGGCCTTGGCTGATCCGAAATGCGCCAAGAGCGCGCGTTTGCGTGTTGCGCCAACGCCGGGCACATCGTCCAGCGGGGTCGCCCCGATCGCCTTGGACCGTTTGGCCCGATGCGTACCGATGGCAAAGCGGTGCACCTCGTCGCGCATCCGCTGGATGAAATAGAGCACGGGATCATTGTGGCGCAGCGCCATGACCGGTTTGCCTGTCCGGTGGAATTCCTCTTTACCGGCGTCACGGTCGAGGCCCTTGGCCACGCCGACCATCGGGATATCGCTGACGCCCAGCGAATCCATGATTTCGCGCACCGCACTGACCTGCCCTTGGCCACCGTCGATCAGCAACAGGTCCGGCCAGGTGCCTTGGGTGCGTTCGGGGTCTTCTTTCAACAGGCGCTGGAAGCGGCGGGTCAGCACCTCTTTCATCATGCCAAAGTCATCGCCGGGGGTCAGATCATCGCCGCGGATGTTGAATTTGCGGTACTGGTTTTTGTCAAACCCGTCAGGGCCCGCCACGATCATGGCGCCAACGGCATGGGCGCCTTGAATGTGCGAGTTGTCGTAAACCTCGATCCGCTGCGGGACCTTGGGCAGATCG
>CAYGMX010000228.1:0-5288 GCA_964351055.1 uncultured Loktanella sp.
GTAGCCCAGACAATCTGGCTATACTGCATCGGCGCGATGATTGCGGCCTCTCCGTTCTGATAGGCGGCAATCACAAGGCGGCTGGCGATCCATGCAAAAACGGCGATGATCGCAAGCATGCCAAGATGTTCAATCGGCATCGGTTCATAGACAAACGGCAGGGCGCAGGCCATCAAAAGAAAGTTCACGACCATCGGGTAGAGCAGCATCACAACGGGCCGTTCTTCCGATCCGATCTTGCGCACCACGATTGAGGCCAACGACCCCCCGACAGCCGCAGCAAGTGCCGCAAGGTGCCCCGCTGTCAGTTCCGTCTGGCCCGGGCGCAGAACGACCAAAACACCGATCAGCCCTACAATGACCGCCAGCCAGCGGCGCAGACGCACCGTTTCACCCAGCACGGGAATAGCCAGCACTGTGATCAAAAGCGGCGAGGCAAACAGGATCGCGTAAACCTGCGCCAAGGGCAGCACGGAAAAGGCATAAAAGGCCGTCACGCCGGTGACGACCGCCGCGCCCGTGCGCAATGCCATCCACCACGGATGCACCGGCACCAGCGTACCCGGCTTGGCATCGCGCATCAGCATGACGGTCGCCAAAGGAAAACTAAGCAGGACGCTGAAAAAGACGATCTGGAACGGCGAATAGATACCGCCCAGAATCTTTACAAAGACGTCATGCGTGGAAAACACGCCAAAAGCGAGCAGAGCAAGCAGCGCACCTTTGACGTTCGGCGACATCAGACCGACGCGTCCAAAGCGGCAAGGATCACATCGCCCATTTCGGTCGTGCTGAGCGGCGTGCCACCCTCTGGACCCATCAGGTCAGCGGTGCGCGCACCATCGGCCAGCACTTTCTCGATTGCGGCTTCTAGTCGGTCCGCCTCTGCCCCTTCGTCGAAGGAATAGCGCAGCGCCATCGCAAAGCTGAGGATACAGGCGATCGGGTTCGCCTTGCCTTGGCCGGAAATATCAGGGGCCGATCCGTGGACCGGTTCATACATGGCCTTTGGCCGCCCATTGGCCATCGGCAGGCCCAAGGACGCCGAGGGCAGCATGCCCAGCGATCCGGTCAGCATGGCCGCACAGTCGGACAGGATATCGCCGAACAGGTTGTCGGTCAGGATGACGTCAAACTGCTTGGGCGCACGCACCAGCTGCATCGCGCCATTGTCGGCGTACATATGGCTCAGCTCCACATCGGCATAGTCGGCCTGATGTACTTCGGTCACCACCTCGCGCCACAAAATCCCGCTTTCCATCACATTGGCCTTTTCCATCGAACAGACCTTGTTGCTGCGTTTGCGGGCCAGGTCAAAGGCGGCACGTGCGGCGCGCTCGATCTCGGCCTCGGTATAGCGCTGGGTGTTGATGCCCACGCGCATGTTGTCTTCCATGTGGATACCGCGCGGTTCACCGAAATAAACGCCGGAGGTCAGTTCGCGCACGATCATGATATCGAGGCCCGCAACGATATCCTTCTTCAAAGACGAAAAATCGGCCAAAGCGTCAAAGCACTGCGCAGGGCGCAGGTTGGCGAACAGGTCCATTTCCTTGCGCAGGCGCAGCAATCCTCGTTCCGGCTTGACCGAAAAATCAAGGTTGTCGTACTTGGGGCCACCAACGGCACCCAGCAGGACGGCGTCCACCTCTTGCGCCTTGGCCATCGTGGCATCGGTCAACGGCACACCATGCACGTCATAGGCCGCACCGCCCACAAGGTCCTCTGACACGTCGAACGCAAGGTCGCGCTTGTCGCCGAACCAGCCGATGATCCGCTTCACCTCGTCCATGACTTCGGGGCCGATGCCGTCACCGGCGAGGATCAATAGGGAAGGGTTTGCCATTTCGTGTGGTCCTTGCTTGATTTGCTTTGCCCACGGCCTAACGCGACGCGGCGTCAGGTTCAAGATACCAAGGGGCGCAGACCTTGTTCCAAAAGCTCCCAAACCCGCCTGATCCGCGGGGTCTGGCGCATGGCCTCGTGGGCGGTCAGCCAGATCGGGAGGGTCGGCAAAGGCATCCCGATTTCGATGGCGTCGACCAGCGGATCGCGGCGCCCGACATCCGCCTGCGCAAAGCCGATTCCGCAGCCTGCCCTGACCAGTTCCCAATAGGCGACGTTGTCATCGCAGCGTGTCTTGAAAAAATCGCGGTCCACCTCCAGACCTGCCGCTCTGAAGCCGTCAATAATTTCATTCCCGCTATCAAAGCCCACAAAATCATGCTGCGCCAGATCAGCGGGGGACTGCGGCCTGCCCCTTTCGGCCAGATAGGTTTTGGCCGCAAAGATGCCCAAGGCGATGTCGCCCAGATGCTGCGTCACCAGATCAAGCTGGGTTGGCCGGTACATCCGCACGGCAATGTCCGCTTCGCGGTAAAGCAGGTTGCGGCTGTCGTCGCTGGGCACCAGTTCAATCGCGATCTGCGGTTCCAGCTTGCGGATGCGCGCAATGATCGGCGGCAAGTGCTGGGCAGAGGTCGCCACACTGGCGGTGATCCGCACGGTCCCCTCAAGCCGCACCTGCTGGCCTGCGGCTGTCAGGGTAATTTGCTGCATGGCATCCCGCATCGCTTGGGCTGGTCGCACCAAAGCGGCACCTGTCTGGGTCAGTGCAAATCCACGTGCCTGTCGATAAAACAGTTCAGCCCCCAATTGGGTTTCGATCTGCTTGATCTGCCGCCCCAAAGTCGGCTGGCTTGTTCCCAAAAGCCGCGCTGCCGCCGAAAGGCTGCCCGTTTCCGCGACGGCCAGATAAGATTGCACAAGCGACCAGTCGAGCGAGGAAAGCGATTTATCCATTCATTTATGAATACATGATCTGCAAAATCTGGCAATTTCTTTATGTCTGTGAATACCGCAGGATCGTGCCAACATCAGCAAGGGAAGCATGTGATGCAGCAAACTGTCTTGATCCTCGGGGCCTCTGGCAAAATTGGGTCCCACGCCGCCGCAGCCTTTTGGAATGCAGGCTGGAAGGTACGGCTTTTCGACCGCAAGACCGAAGATATGACACAGGCCGCGATGGGCGCTGATGTCATCGTGAACGGCATGAACCCCGCAGGCTACAAGAACTGGGCCACCGCCATTCCCGCGATCACCGCACAGGTCATTGCCGCTGCCAAAGCCAGCGGCGCGACAGTGATCATCCCCGGCAATATCTACAACTTCGGCAATCAACCCGGCCTGTTGTCAGAGGCGACCCCGCAGACGCCGCACACCCGCAAAGGCCGGATCAGGGTCGAAATGGAAGCGGCCTATGCCGCATCAGGGGTGCAGACTATCGTGCTGCGGGCTGGCAATTTCATTGACCCCGATCATAACGGCGACATCATGACCCTGTTCGTCATGCGCGAAATCGCAAAGGGCAAGATCACCCATGGTGGAGATCCCGATGCGATGCAGTCCTATTGCTATCTGCCTGATTGGGCGCGGGCGGCGGTCCAATTGGCTGAGCAGCGGCCAACCCTCGCAACCTTCGAAGATATCCCCTTCCCCGGCCATGCCTTTACCGCTGCTGAATTGCGTGCGGCTGTTCAGAGCGTCACCGCAAGGCCGATCACTTTGCACAGCTTTCCTTGGTGGATCATGTCCGCGCTCAGCCCATTTTGGGGCTTGGCCTACGAGATGCGCGAAATGCGCTATCTTTATAGCATGCCCCACCAGATCAGCGGGGCCAGGTTTGACCGGCTGTTGCCGGATTTCAAATCAACCGATCTGCAAAAGGTCATGCTTGCCGGCCTACCGGCTGATATCAACCCAGACAAGATGATGCGGCCCAGCGGCAAGGCGATCGCCGCCGCCTAGGGCGTAAAGCGGATCATCGGGCGCGGGCCAGAAGACGCCCGCGCCCGTCACGGTCCAGTCCGCTGAGGGTAGGACATAGCTGACGCGCAATTGCCCCGGTCCATCGGCGGGCCAGTCCGCTGTTGGCAGGTCGGGCAATGGGTCCTGCAGGCGCGGGTCGGCAAGAACGGCGCTCATGGCCGCGGTCAGGCCTTGCCCCGCCATCGGGTCAAGATTGGCATTCCCCGCAATCACGAAACTGGCAGGCGGCGGGCCATAGCCACCGTCCAATACCACCTCCCACAACCGCAGTTCATCGCGATTGCGCAAGCCGTTTATGTCTTCGGGGCCATCAAAGACGGGCGGGGTCGAGGAAAAGGCCAGCAGGGAAAAGCCGTCGCCCCCGTCAGGCATGATCGGGACAATCCAATGACCGGTCGAAGACAGACGCTGCTCTGCTTGCGCTTGCTGGCTGGGAAATGGTCCGTCCGCGCCGCGCGGCAGTACCGCGCCGGGCAGGTCCTTCCAAAGCAAGGGAGAAAAATCACGGACATCAGCAGACCCGATGGGCACCTTGGACAGGATCGCCATACCGCCATCACCGCCAAAGCGCCCATAACCTTGGGCATCCCGCGCCTCTCCAAGGCGCCCGTTGCCGTCAAGATCAAGTCCAGTCGCCAAACCTGCGTTGGGCCGCAAGGCAAAGCGGTGTGGATAGGTCTGACCAAAGCTTTGCGCGAAAGCCGCCAGCGCTGCACCATCCAGATCATAGTCGAAATCGGTAAGCACCAGAATGTCCGGAGCGACCTGCGCAATAATGCCAACAGTGGCAAGCACTTGCGGATCGTCGCCTTTGCCGATGTCACGCAGCAGTAGCCCCGGACCATCGCGGCTCAAGGGTGCGGCAAAAGTTGCGATACGAAAGGTTTCGGCCTGCCCCTGCGCGGCCCAGCAGACAACAGCTAGAGAAACATACCATCGTCCGAAGCGGACCGTTTGTTTGCTTTGCTCCGCTGCATCTGGATCATCTGCGCGACCCGGCTCAGGGCAACGCCGCGCATCAGGATACTTGCCGGCAGAAACGCCCATGCGGATACAGTCCAGATCAAGGTCTGCGGGTTATCAAGATTGATCGGCGTGCCAAACGCAGAAACCATCTTAATGACCGCTGGCACCAAGAATGGCAGCAAGAAACCTAATATAACATTAATGCGGCTGTCCCGCTCGAGGCGCTTTACAACGTCACCGCCTGCGGTCGGATCGAAAGTGGGCAGGTTGATCCAGACATTGAAGGCTTCGGTGCGGCGCGGCCAGTGATGCAAGCGCAGCAGGATGACAAACCAGATCACCGAAAATACCGATACCAGATAGGCAAGGCCCGCTGCATCGCGCAGTCGTTGGATGACGGCGATGTCCGTGCCATTCGGCATCATCAGAACCATCAGCCGAACCGGAGAATACGGGAAATCAATGGCCTCAGCGATGGGCGCGGCGCTGGTTTG
>CAYGMX010000229.1:0-5276 GCA_964351055.1 uncultured Loktanella sp.
GCTGATGACCGCGGACGAGGCCGAAAAACGCGGGATCGAACCGCTGGCCCGCATCGCATCTTATGCCACTGCCGGTCTTGACCCGTCGATCATGGGTGTCGGTCCGGTGATGGCGTCGCGCAAGGCACTGGAAAAGGCAGGCTGGTCTGTCAGCGATCTGGACCTTGTCGAAGCGAACGAGGCTTTTGCTGCACAGGCCTGTGCGGTGAACAAGGACATGGGTTGGGACCCTGCAATCGTCAACGTCAACGGCGGCGCGATTGCCATCGGTCACCCGATCGGCGCGTCCGGCTGCCGTGTCCTGAACACGCTGCTCTATGAAATGAAGCGGCGCGGGGCCAAGAAAGGCCTTGCCACCCTTTGCATCGGCGGCGGCATGGGTGTTGCCATGTGTGTCGAACGCCCGTGATCCAGATCAAGGCGGCGCGGACCAGCGCCGCCTAATTCAACAAAAACGAAATTAAAGGGAGGAAATTATCATGGGACGTGTTGCACTCGTCACCGGAGGCTCGCGCGGCATAGGCGCAGCCATTTCAACAGCACTCAAGGACGCAGGCTATGCGGTTGCCGCGACTTATGCGGGTAATGATGAAAAGGCGGCTGCGTTTACTGCCGAAACCGGCATCAAGACCTACAAATGGGATGTCGCGAATTACGAGGCCTGCACCGCTGGTGTCGCGCAGATCGAGGCCGATCTAGGCCCTGTTGAAGTGCTGATCAACAATGCCGGCATCACACGTGACGCACCCTTTCACAAGATGACACCGCAGCAATGGCACGAATGCATCGACACCAATCTCAACGGTGTATTCAACATGACCCACAATGTCTGGGGTGGCATGCGCGAACGCAAGTTCGGGCGGATCGTGACAATCAGTTCGATCAATGGCCAGAAAGGTCAGTTTGCCCAAGCCAACTATGCCGCCACAAAGGCAGGCGATATCGGTTTCACCAAGTCGCTGGCACAAGAAGGTGCGCGCGCTGGCATCACGGTCAACATCGTGGCACCCGGCTACATCAACACCGAGATGATGAGCACGATCCCCGAAAAGGTCATGAACGAGGTCATCCTGCCGCAAATTCCGGTGGGCCGCCTTGGCGAAGCCTCCGAGATCGCGCGCGCAGTTGTCTTTCTCGCATCAGATGAGGCCGGTTTCGTCACAGGGTCGACCCTGTCAGCGAATGGCGGCCAATACATGAGCTAGGAAGAGCCTGATCGAAAACACCAAGGGCCGCGCCATTCAGGCGTGGCCCTTTTTTATGCCCGTCGTGCGCATGAGAGTCTTATGGCGTTTGGCGCTGATTCGACATGCGCCCAATCCAGATGCCACGCCTTGGCAGATTTGGCAGACGGCGAAATGACCGGCCGCTAACGCAGGTACAGTCGCTCAATGCGTGCTCAACCGCGTAATCTCTTCCTTAAGCATCAGCTTTTGCTTCTTGAGTTTTGCAAGTTCAAGGTCGTCCGACGCAGGGCTGCGCTGAAGAACCTCGACATGCTCCGAGAGGTGTTGGTGCTTCTTCTTCAGTTCCTGCAGATGCGAACTCAAGCTCATATTCGTACTCCTCTTGGTTGATGATAGGTGGATTGCATCACATCCTATCGACGGTGTCACGCCGCATAGCAGCAATTCGACGTGATCCGAGGGTGGACCCAAGAAGTTGCCAAAGAGTTAAGGCAAAATGGGCAATTCCGCGCCATTTCGCAAAACATCACTGACAGCCGGGGTATAACTATCCTGATCGGCCTGATGGGCTGCGCCCTCATGCATGATCAGCGTCGGGGCCATGCGAAACGCGGTGCGCCCTTCTTGCCGTGCTTGCAACAGAAACAGCTCTGGCGCCTTGTCCGCGCGCCCCGCGATTGGCCGGACGATGCAGGCACCAAGCCGGCCTTCCAGCGCGGCCAGAACCTCTGGCAACCGTTCCATCCTTTGGATCAGGGTCAGATAACCACGCGGCCCGACCCTGCGGGCACCGGTTTCAAGCCAATCGCGCAGCGGCGTGTCACCGCCCAAGGCTGTGTCGCGACCCTGATCTGTGGCGGGTGTTCCGGCGCTGCGATCAAAATAGGGGGGGTTCATCATCACATGATCGAACCTGATCTGTCGCAAGGATACAGGCAGGGCCCGCAGATCGGCGGTCACGACCTCGAAGGGGATATTATTCTCTGCGCCGTTGCGGCGGGCGAGCGCGGCATAGTCCGCCTGCATTTCGACCCCCGTTACCGCAAGGTCGGGAACACGCGCCGCAAGGCACAGCGCGGCCACCCCGACACCGCACCCCAACTCCAGAACTGACTGGCCCGGTTTGGCGGGGACCGATGCGGCAAGCAGAACAGGGTCTACACCCGCGCGATACCCTTGGCGGGGTTGCCACATGCGGATCTTACCGCCCAGAAAATTGTCACAAGTCAGCGCCTCAGTCACGGCCCAGATCAATCTCGCCATCGCGCATGATCGCCTCGGCTATGAACAGATCGCGGTCCAGCACCATTAACCGCCGCGGCATAATGCCTATGCTGCCCTCAAGGACGCTCATATTTACGTCGAAGGTGAACCAGTCTATACCCTCGCTGTCCAGCAGGGCAGTTGCAAAGGCGATGACGGTCGGGTCGTTGGTGCGCAAAAGCTCTTTCATACCACAGACCTAAGATGACACGGGCGTGTTGTCTATTCACATGACGGAAACTTCAATGAGCCTTGATGCCGCTGCCACCAAACCGCATGAACAACTGGCTGCGGCGCTGGCCGATGATCTGACAGCCGTAAACGCGCTGATCCGTGAACGGATGGCGTCGAAACATGCGCCGCGCATCCCCGAAGTCACGGCGCATCTGGTCGAAGCAGGCGGCAAACGCCTGCGCCCGATGCTGACTTTGGCCGCTGCACGGATGTGCGGCTATGACGGGCCTTACCATATTCATTTGGCTGCGACCGTCGAGTTTATTCACACTGCGACCCTGCTCCATGATGATGTGGTCGATGAAAGCAGCCAGCGGCGCGGGCGGCCCACCGCAAACCTGCTGTGGGATAATACCTCAAGCGTGCTGGTCGGTGATTACCTTTTTGCGCGCTCGTTCCAGTTGATGGTTGAAACGGGTTCGCTGCGGGTGCTGGATATTCTGGCCAACGCCGCCGCAACGATCGCCGAGGGCGAGGTGCTGCAACTGACCGCCGCCAGTGATCTGGCGACAACCGAAGCCATTTATCTGCAAGTCGTGCGGGGCAAGACAGCGGCGCTCTTCTCTGCCGCGATGGAAGTGGGTGGCGAGATTGCGGGCCAAGACGCCGCGACCAAACAGGCGCTATTCGACTATGGTGATGCGCTGGGGATTTCCTTTCAGATTGTCGATGACCTGCTTGACTATGGCGGCACCAAAGCGACCGGCAAGAATGTTGGCGACGATTTCCGCGAACGCAAGCTGACGCTGCCGGTGATCCGCGCTGTCGCAAAGGCTGATGCGACCGAACGGGCCTTCTGGGAGCGGACGATCCAGAAGGGCAAACAGGAAGACGGCGATCTAGACCACGCCATCGGCCTTCTTGCGAAACACCAAACGATGGAAAGCACACGGCAGGATGCGCTGGCATGGGCCGAAAGGGCAAAGTCCGCTTTGAACGCGGTCCCCGATCATGCGTTGAAGCAGATGCTGGTTGATCTGGCCGATTACGTGGTCGCGCGGATCACCTGACCCTGCAGAATCCGCCGCAAGACCCGCTGCGCCCGCAGGGGCGCAACGGGTCTGCTGCCTTCAGTTTTGGGCAGGCGCACGGTTCGCCGCGACCGCCTCCTGCGCCGCCGCGAACAATGCCGCGCCGTCATAGCCCTTGGCGTTCATTTCGCTGATCCATGCCGCAGTGACATCGGCACCCAACGCAACAATCCTTGCCGTTTCTTCCGGTGAAAGCTGCGCAATGTCATTGCCGCTGTTGCGCATCACGTCACGCCCGACCACATCGCCGGTGTCATGCGCACGCCCTGCCCATTTGCTGGCCATCATGCCAGAGTTGGCATCGATCACCGCGCGCAGGTCATCGGGCAGGCCCTCATAAACATCCTTGTTCATCGCCCATATGAAATAGAGGTTATAGAGCGCCTGATCGCCGGCCACATCGGTGTGGCTGTCTGTCAGTTCGTCCAGCTTGAGCGAGGGCGACATTTCCCATGTAATCACGCCTCCATCCACAACGCCTCTGGAAAGGGCCTCGGGGAATTGCGGCACGGGTATGCCAATCGGAGTGGCACCCAGTTCCTCGAGCAAAAGCGTGGCGGCACGCGACGGGCCGCGCAGCTTCAGACCGTCAAAATCGGCGATGCTTTCGATAGGGGCTCCGCGCTTATGCACGATCCCCGGCCCATGCATATGGGCGGCAATGACATGCACGTCGGCAAAGTCATCCATCAGATACGCTTGGGTGAAGTCCCACGCGGCGGCGCTGGCTTCCTCGCCGGACTTCGAAGTCATGAAGGGCAATTCCAGCGCTTCTGCTTCCGGAAAGCGGTTGGGCTGGTAGCCTGGAATGACCCAGCCACCATCAATCGCGCCATCACGAATCAGGTCGAACTGATTGGCCGCAGAACCACCGAGTTGCATAAAGGGATAAAGCTCGACTTTGATACGCCCGTTCGATTGCGCCTCGATGGCGTCAGCCCAAGGCTGCATGAAATATGTCGGGTTTGCACTCGCAGGAGAAACAAAGTGCTGAAAGCGCAGCGTCACTTCTTGGGCAAGCAGGGCAGATGCGGACAGGCTGAACGCGGCAGCGACAGCGGCAGATTTGAAGATATGCATAGGATGCATCCTTTTCGTCAAATTTTGGGGGAAAGGCGTCACCGCTAGCGACACCTCTTACATGGGGGCTAACCCTGTCAGTTGCAAGTCATTCGCAACAAAAAACCCAATCGCCGTAGGTCAGCGAACCCTAGCCGCTGGTATATGTAGGATGGAATCTGCCACCCGGCGACTTTGTAAAGATCTCGCAACCATTGGCCGTAATCCCGATCGAGTGTTCAAACTGCGCGGAAAGCGATTTGTCGCGCGTCACCGCGGTCCAGTCATCGGCCAGAACCTTGGTTTCGGGACGGCCAAGGTTGATCATCGGCTCGATGGTAAAAAACATGCCTTCCTCCAGCCGTGCGCCAGTGCCGGGCCGCCCGTAGTGGAGGACGTTGGGCGGCGCATGAAACACCCGCCCCAGACCATGCCCGCAGAAATCGCGCACGACAGACATGCGGTGGCTTTCTGCATAAAGCTGGATCGCATAGCCGATATC
>CAYGMX010000230.1:0-5275 GCA_964351055.1 uncultured Loktanella sp.
GTGAAAAACTCGCCGCCATCCGAGAGGGCCGGGAGCCAATAAAGCATCTGTTTTTCCTTAGTCTTCTTGGGGGCCGCGATGCCCCAGTTTGCGGATGGCGTCAACGACCATGCTGATCTTGCTGCCCTTGGACCCCTTTACAAGCACAACATCGCCTGCATCCACCAGCCGCGAGACAATGGGCACCAGCTGCGCCGCTGTTTGCGCCCACTGCCCGCGCTGCGCATCCGGCAAGGCCAACCAGAGGTGATGCATCAGCGGACCTGCGCAATGGATCAGGTCAAGGCTTTGCAGATAGGGGTTTGCGGCCATATCGCGGTGCATCTGCACCTCGGCATGCCCCAGTTCCAGCATATCCCCAAGGATGGCAACCCGCCTGCCCTTGACGATGCGCCCCACATTGTTGGTGGGATTTGACGCCGCCAAAACTTCAAACGCTGCGGCCATGGATGTCGGGTTTGCGTTAAAGGCATCGTCCAGCAACGCAAGGCTTTCACCGTCATTGGCCATGTCGGTCACAATGATCTCGCGCGTTCCGCGTCCCGCAGGCGGCACCCAGCTTGCGATATCCAGCGCGGCGGCGACCGGATCGGCACCCAAGGCCTCGGCCACGGCCAGAACGCCGACCGCGTTCATTGCGAAGTGTCGCCCCGCGACGGACAGCTTGAACAGGTATTCGGTCCCTCCCGCTGTCGCATTGATGACCGTGACCTCGCCGCAGAGCTTGACGCTATCAACCGTCCAGTCCGGCCCTTTTTCACCGAACAGTACCTGTTGCACCCCAAGATCACGGGCATGATCCTGCAAAATCTGACTTGTCTCGATATCGCCGTTCAGCACAGCGACACCGCCGGGTTCGAGCCCGTCCATGATGCAGGCTTTCTCGGCAGCGATCCCCGCAAGATTTTCAAAAGATGCCAGATGCGCCGCTGCCACAGTCGTCACCATCGCCACATGCGGGCGTGCCATCTGTGACAGAGGCGTGATTTCGCCAGGGTTGCTCATGCCGATCTCGATCACGGCATAATCGGTATCGGCAGGCATGCGGGCCAATGTCAGCGGCACGCCCCAGTGGTTATTATAGGATGCCTCGGCAGCATGGCATTTGCCCTGCTTGGAAAGAACCGCACGCAACATTTCCTTGGTTGAGGTCTTGCCCACGGAACCCGTAATCGCGGCGATCCGCGCTTTGGTGCGGGCACGGGCCGCGCGCGCCAAAGCCTCAAGTCCGGCCAGTACGTCGGGCACAACCAGCAATGGCGCATCTTCTGCTACATTTTCGGGCCTGTGCGTTACCAGTGCCGCAGCAGCCCCGTTTGCCAATGCTTGCGCGACAAAATCATGGCCGTCGCGGACATCCTTAAGTGCGACGAAAAGATCACCAGCTTGGAGGGTGCGGGTGTCGATGGAAACGCCAGTGGCTTCCCAATCGGTTGTCGTTTGCCCGCCAGTGGCGGCGGCGGCCTCTGTCGATGTCCAAAGCGGGGTCATATCCGCCCCTCCAAAGCTGCGACAGCCACGCTTGCCTGTTCGACATCATCGAAGGGCAGCACGGTATCGCCCACGGTCTGCCCCGGTTCATGCCCTTTGCCGGCAATCAAAAGGGCGTCACCCGCCCCTAGCATATCGACCCCGCGCAAGATCGCCTCGGCACGGTCGCCCACTTCCATGATACTGTCGGACCCGCCCGCGTCCAAAGCACCGGCCATCACAGCGGCACGGATGCTGGCGGGCTCTTCTGACCGCGGATTGTCATCCGTCACGATCACCGTCTCGGCGTTGCGCGCGGCGGCGGCCCCCATGAGCGGGCGTTTGGCTGTGTCACGGTCACCACCTGCACCGACAATCACGACAATCCGGCCCATCACATGCGGGCGCATCGCCCGCAAAGCGGTTTCGACAGCATCGGGCGTATGGGCGTAATCGACAAAAACCGCAGCCCCGTTATCACGGGTCGCGGCCAGTTCCATCCGGCCGCGCACAGTGGTCAGATGCGGCAATGTGTCGAATACATCCTCCGCATTGGCACCTGCGGCAATGACCAGTCCGGCAGCCAGCAGCACATTTTCAGCCTGAAAGCCGCCGATCAAGGCAAGGCGGGCCTGCCGCGACCGGCCCTGCCATTCAAACAGCACATCCTGACCTGTTGCATCAAACCGCTGCCCCGTCAGGCGCAACCGCGCATCGGCATGGCGCCCGACGCCGATCACCTCTTGCCCGCGGGCGGTACAGATTGCCACGACCTCAGCGCTTTTGGGATCATCCAGATTGATCACAGCCACACCGTCATCTGACAGCACACGGTCAAACAGGCCCATTTTGGCGGCGAAATAGGCCTCGAATGTCTTGTGATAATCCAGATGGTCCTGACTGAAATTCGAAAATCCGGCAGCGGCCAGCAGCACACCATCCAGACGACGCTGGTCCAGACCATGCGAAGAGGCCTCCATCGCAACATGGGTGACACCGTGCCTTGCGGCTTCGGCCATCACGCGGTGCAGGGTTGTGGGTTCTGGCGTTGTGTGTTTCAGCGGGTGGGTCCACGCGCCCTCCACACCTGTTGTGCCAAGGTTCACGCCGGCAATGCCCAGTTCTTCCCAGATCTGGCGACAGAAGGTGGAAACAGAGGTTTTGCCATTCGTCCCCGTCACAGCCACCACAGTGGCCGGATGCGGCCCGAACCACAGCGACGCAGTCTGCGCCAAGGTCTGCCGCGGGTCTTGCGCCACGATCAGGGCGGCATCGCTTGCTGCCAGCTCTGCCGCCGCGTACCGCGCGCCCGCCCCGTCGGTGAGGATCACTGCGGCCTGCATGCGCAACGCATATTGAATGAATTCACCGCCATGCACCTTGGCACCCGGCAAGGCCGCAAAAAGGAAACCCGGCTTCACATCGCGGCTGTCCACGGCCAGCCCAGTGACCTGCGCCTCGCGCCCGCCTTGCGCCGTCAGCCCCAGTTCCGCCAGTGATTTCATCGCCTGCCCTCGATCAGTTTGAGGTGAGTGTTACACCGACAGGTTCAGCACTGTCCACTTGTGGTCTGAGGCCCAAAAGAGGGGCCACACGACGGATCATTTCAGCGGCCACTGGCACAGCTGTCCAACCCGCCGTCCGGCGCGGCTCTACACCGGAATTCTCGGAGGGTTCGTCAAAGGTGACGATCAGTACATAACGCGGGTCATTGGCCGGAAAGACAGATGCAAAGGTCGAAATGACCTTGTCCTCGTAGTAACCGCCACCTGCCGCGCGCGGCTTGTCGGCTGTGCCGGTCTTTCCGCCGACAGCATAGCCCGGGACTTCGCCAAAGGATGCCGTGCCGCGTGTCACGACCTGACGCAGCATATCACGGGACCGCGCACTGACCGCTTCACTGACAATGCGCGGACCGGTTTCTGCGTTTTCGCGCCGCAACAAGGTCGGTTGAACCCGCGTGCCACCGTTGACCAGCGATGCGTAACCGGCGGCCAGATGCACCGGCGAAGACGACAGCCCATGCCCATACGAAATTGTCATGGTCGAGATTTCGGACCAGTTGGCGGGAAAGAGCGGCCTTCCCGTTGGCGCTTCGACCATTTCAAGCGGGGTCGGTTCGAGAAAGCCCAGCGCGCCAAGGAATTCCCGCTGACGCTCGGCGCCGATCTGCATGGCGATCCGTGCGGTCCCGATGTTGGAGCTTTCCACGATCACGTCGGTCGTGCTGAGTTCCGGCCCGTAATCGTGGAAATCGCGTATCCGGAAGCGGCCCCAAGTCAACGGACCTTTGGTGTCGATCATGGTCGCGGGGTTCACCAGCCCCAATTCCATCGCCTGCGCTGTTGTGAAAATCTTGAAAACCGAACCCAGTTCGTAAACGCCTTGGACCGCGCGGTTGAACAGCGGGCTGTCAGACTGATCGCCCGTTGTCAGGACACGCGGGCGGTTGTTGGGGTCGAAATCGGGCAGCGAGACCATTGAGATAATCTCGCCTGTATGGACATCCATAAGGACGGATGCGGCGCCCTTGGCGTTCATGATCGACATGCCGCCCGCCAACACCTGCTCTGCGGCGGCCTGCACGGTCAGGTCAAGCGAGAGTTGCAAGGGCGCACCTTCATTGGCGGGATCACGCAGAAAGCTGTCGAAGTGGCGCTCGACACCGGCCACTCCGATCACTTCGGCAGAGGCCACACCTTCGCGGCCATAGCTGGCCCCGCCAAGGATATGCGCCGCGATCGGCCCGTTGGGGTAAAGCCGCATCTCGCGCGGACCAAACAGAAGGCCCGGTGATCCGATATCATGGACGGCCTGCATCTGCTCTGGGCTGATCTGGCGTCTGATCCACAGAAACCGGCGGTCTCCCGAAAAGTCCTTGAGCAGTTCCGCTTCGTCCAGTTCGGGGAAAATCTGCGCCAGTCCCCGCGCCGCATTGGCAGGATCAATCATGTCGTGTGGATGGGCATAGAGCGAGTGGGTGGCAAGATTGGTCGCAAGGATCCGCCCGTTCCGGTCAACGATATCAGAGCGTTGGCCGATGATCGGATTGCCAACGACAGAGGCGCGCGGCTCTTCGGGAACCGAGGAGGCCAAAGCGCCCATCCGCATCCCGATCAGACCAAAGGCGCAAAAGAACGCAAGGCCCAAAACCAGCAGGCGGCCTTCGGCGCGCTGGCGCTGCTTGTCGGCCATCGCCTCATGGCGGCGGGCGCGGTTTTCCGCCTCGATCGCATCGGGGTTTTCCCCTTGTGCGCGGGCTTTGAGGATACGGGCAAGCGGGCGGAGCGGTTCGCGGATCATAGGGGATCCTCGATGGTGCTAAAGGCATCGGACGAGAGCGCTACCGGATCGGTGATCGGCAGGATAGGCGGCAGCGGATAGATGATCTGATCGACCGCGCCAAAAGCATCCGGCATCAAGGGCAAAAGGCCCAGCCTGTCAAAGTTCAGGTCGGCCAGGTCGGCAAGGCGGTCAGGGCGGTTCAGATAGGCCCATTCCGCACGCAGCATCCCCAAACGTTCGTGTGCAGCGCCGATTTGACCGTGCAGGTCGCGGACCTCGCTGATGGCCGCTTGGGTCTTGTAGTTTTCCTGATAGGCCCAGAACGCCAGCCCCATTACGGCGAAAGCGGCCAAGACATAAAACAATCCGCGCATCTATCTGCCCCCCTTCTTTTGCTTTTTCATCGGCATGCCCAACTCTGCGGGGTCAATCTCTTTCGCTGGCGCATCCGTGCGGATCGCCACACGCAGCTTGGCCGAACGCGAGCGTGGATTCTCGGAAAGCTCCAGATCGTCTGGCC
>CAYGMX010000231.1:0-5265 GCA_964351055.1 uncultured Loktanella sp.
GATCATATAGTTGCGGGCATCGTTCATCGCATCGACAGCAAGCAGGGTGTCACCCTTGTAATACCAATGCGATTGCACGCCAGGCGCATCGCCTTTGCGGGTATAAACATCTGTGTATCCTGTGTTCAGCCCTGCAATCTGCAACTTGCAGTCATATTGATCCGACCAGAACCAAGGGTTCGGTAAGTAGGGTGCATCCGCCCCCATGATGTTCCGCGCAACGGCTTCGGCCTGATCAATGGCATTGCCGACACTTTCCAGCCGGATAATCTGACCGTTGAAAAGACAAGAGGCACAGTCGCCCGCCGCCCAGATATGCGGGTCGCTGGTGCGGCCATGCGGGTCTGTTGTGATCCCGTTACCCACTGCGATGCCCGCGCTTTCGGCAAGGATCGTGGCGGGATTGATCCCGACACCGACAACGGCAAAATCAATCTCCAGTTCAGAGCCATCGGTCAACACCGCGCCGGTGACACGGGTATCGCCCAGCAGATGGTCAAGCCCAACGCCTTCGCGGATAACGACGCCATGACTTTGATGCAGGGCGCGGAAATAATCCGAGGTCTGCGGTGCCGCAACGCGTTGCAGGATACGCCGGGCCATTTCGATCAACGTAACCTGCAAACCAAGTTTCGAGGCTACGGCGGCCGCTTCAAGCCCGATATAGCCGCCGCCGATGATCAGTACCCGCTTGCCGGGTGTAAAGGCAGGCGCCATCGCATCCGCATCGGCCAGATCGCGGACAGCAAACACACCGTCAAGCATACCCCCGACCGCAGCAGGCAAGGTGCGGGGGTGCGCGCCGACTGTCAGAACCAGCTCGTCATAGGCGACCACCTCATCATCGCTCAGGGTCACGGTCTTGGCTGCGGGATTGATGCCGGTCACGCGCGTATCCAGCCGCAGCGCGATATCATGCTCGGCATAGAATTCAGCAGGACGCAGATAGAGCCGCTCTTGGGCCATGTCCCCCAGTAAATAGGCCTTGGACAGCGGCGGGCGCTGGTAGGGGGGCACCTTTTCGGCACCGATCAAGGTGATTTGCCCTGCAAACCCGTCAGCGCGTAATTTAGCGACAAGCGAAGCCCCTGCCTGTCCTGCTCCGACGACGACAACATGAGTCATGAGAGATCACCTTTGTTTTCTGGCCCTTGATCTGCGGAACTCTATATGTGAAGCGACAGCAGAGACAATTGCGAACAGGGGCTACAGATATGACAATCAAGACAGGCGACACTTTGCCAAATGCGACACTTCTCCAGATGGAAGACGGCGGACCCTTGCAGGTCAAACTGACTGACAAGCTTGAAGGCCGCAAGGTCGTGATCTTCGGCTTGCCGGGGGCCTATACCGGCACATGCTCGACAGCGCATGTACCCAGCTTCATGGTCACCTACGATGACTTCAAGGCCAAAGGGATCGACGAGATTATCTGCATTTCGGTCAATGACCCTTTTGTGATGCAGGCTTGGGGCGAAAGCACGCGCGCGACCGAAACAGGCATCACGATGCTGGCGGACGCTGAAAGCGCATTCACCACAGCGATCGGCATGAACTTCAGCGCGGCACCCGTGGGCTTCGTGAACCGGTCCAAGCGGTATTCCATGCTGGTTGACGACGGTGTGGTGAAAATCCTCAACGCAGAAGAAAGCCCCGGCGTCTGCGAGATTTCGGCAGGCGAAACCTTGCTGGCCCAATTGGGCTGACCCGGTCAGGGCAGCGCAAACGCTGCCCTATTCGGCGACCTGCAAAATCTTGCGTGTCGGGAACGGGATATCAACGCCCGCGCTGTCCAGCGCCTCTTTGACCTGCCGCTTCATGTCGGCCTGAAATGCGAAGAAATCGCTGCTGCTACACCAGACCCGCACCAGAAAATCGACCGAAAAGTCACCAAGGTTGTTCACCTGTATAAACGGCTCCGGCTCGGCTTTGGCACGCGGGTCGGACATGATCGTGTCACGGATCGTCTGTTCGGCCAGCTTCAGGTTCGCGCCATAGCCCACACCAAAGGTCCATTCGGCGCGCCGCGTGTCATAGGTGGAATAGTTCACGATCGTATTGCCCCAGACTTGCGAGTTGGGGATGATGATCTGGACGTTCGCAATCGATGCAAGTTCGGTGTAGTTCAGGGTGATATCCTTGACGGTGCCCATCTGCCCGCTGACCTCGACGAATTCGCCGATCTTGATCGGGCGGAAGAACACGATCATCACACCAGCCGCAACATTGGACAACGTCCCTTGCAGGGCCAGACCAATCGCCAGACCTGCCGCACCGATGACCGCGACAACGGATGTCGTCTGAATGCCAAAGGTGTTCAGAACGAACAGAAACGCAAAGCCGATGACGACGTAGCGCGCGACGTTGCCCAGAAAATTGAACAGGGTCTCGTCCAGATGCTTGTTCTTGCCGCCGACATTCACCAACCGCTTGCGCACCCAGCCACCGATGATGAAACCGATAAACAGGATAAAGATCGCACCCAGAACGCTGCCAAAAACAGAGATCAAAAGCTCAAGTGACAGCAGTTCCTGGATCGTTCTGCCGTTCCAGATCACGGTATTGAGTAAGTCTTGCACATCAGCCTCCGGCGAGTTCGTCGAGCTTTGCGCCCAGTTTGGCGTCAAGGGCGCTTAGGCCATCTGCGTCATGGGTGGTCAAGGTCACCTCCACGGTTTTATAGACATTCGACCATTCGGGGTGGTGGTTCCATTTTTCCGCCCAGATCGCCGCACGCGTCATGAACCCGAAGGCCTCGACGAAATTGCGAAAGACGAAAGTCTTGTGGATCGCATCACGCCCGTCCACCATTTCCCAGCCATTGCCCAAAAGCGGCGCAATCGTTTCGCTGCGCTCTGTCTCGGTCAGTTTGTCGGTCATTGCTGTTCCTCTCTGTGTGATTTGCGGAAGGGGCCATAGCTGGTCAGCACCTCGATCTCGTGATCCACGGCCTCGCGTTCTGCCACCAGATACCGCGCCACCGCGTCCCGAAAACCCGGATCGCCGAACCAGTGCAACGAATGTGTGGCCACCGGCAGATAACCGCGCGCCAGCTTGTGTTCGCCCTGTGCGCCCGCCTCGACTTTGGCAAGCCGATGCTGGATAGCATAGTCGATCGCGCGATAATAGCAGACCTCGAAATGCAGGCAGGCATGACGTTCCAGACAACCCCAGTAACGCCCGTAAAGCGTATCGCGCCCGATAAAGTTCAGCGCCCCCGCGATGGGCTGCCCGTCGCGCAGGGCCAGCACCATCAACATGTCATCGCGCATCGTCTGGTGGGCCAGATCAAAGAATTTCCGCGTCAGATAAGGCGTGCCCCATTTGCGGTTGCCGGTATCGGTATAAAACAGCCAGAAGGTATCCCAGTGTTCGGGTTTGATCTGGTCACCGGTCAGAGCGACAATCTCGCCGCCGAATGCGTTGGCCTGCGCGCGCTCCTTGCGCAAGGTCTTGCGCTTGCGGCTGGAGAGCGACCCCAGAAAAGCATCGAAATCGGCATAGCCGTCGTTGACCCAGTGAAACTGCTGGCCGATCCGGTGCATCAGCCCCATTTCCGCGCCTGCAATGGCTTCTGCCTCGGTGCAGAAGGTGGCATGCAGGGACGACAGGTTGTTGTCTGCCGCGATCTGCACCGCACCCTGTATCAGCGCCGCCATCCCCGTGGCCGCGAACTCCGGTCTGGTCAGAAAACGGCGGCCCGTCGCAGGGGTAAAGGGCACCGCCATCTGCAATTTGGGATAATAACGCCCGCCAGCGTTTTCATAGGCATGGGCCCAGTTGTGATCGAATATATACTCGCCCTGCGAATGGCCTTTGGCATAAAGCGGGGCCACTGCAATCATCTGCCCGTCCTGCATCGCTGTCAGATAGCGGGGTTGCCAGCCTGTCCCTGTCCCGACTGACCGGCTGTCCTCCAGCGCCTTCAGAAAACGGTGGGTTGTGAAAGGGTCGAACGGGCGCCCGTTACTGGCCTCCGGACAGGCACAGGCATCCCAGTCCTGCGGGGCGATGGCGTTAATCGTCGGATGCGCTGTGATCTCGATGGGTGTGTCGGTCATGGGGTGCAACTTGTGTGCCTTGGCCGCGGCGTCAAGCCAGATACCCCTCAAAGGTGACATTATCGACAATGTGGCGGGCCTCTGCCTCTGCTTTGGCCGATCGGATCGTCCAGCACAGAATTTGCGCGCCTTGCGCCTTGAGCGCGGCGACGCGCGGCCTGTCAAGATCGGTTGCCTCGTGGCTGATGAAACAAGCACCCACGCGGTCATAATCAGGAATGTCACGCAAACGGTCCCTGACATGTGCGGGAACCTCGGGCCAGAACTGCGGATCATAGGCAGAGGTGACAAGGCCGCGCGGAATGTCCGGTGCAAGGTCCGCGCAGGCGGCAACCGAATGGGGGTTGAACGACATCAGGGCCACGTCGCCGGCATAGCCGTGAAGGGCCTTGCAGGTCGCTTCCTCCAGCGGGCCGACATTCGGCCCCATTCCACCATCCTGATCCTTGATCTCGATCAGCAGCGGCACGCGCCCTGCGACAAGGGCAAGAACCGTTTCAAGCGCGGGAATGGTGCCACCGTCATCTATCAGCGGGATCGCCTCCAATGCTGCGCGCGTGCAGTCGCGCACCGGCCCACTTTCGACGGTTAGCCGGTCAAGCATGTCATCATGAAACACCATCGCCTGACCGTCAGCAGTCAGTTGCACATCCATTTCAATGCCATAGCCTGCATCCAAAGCGGCCTGAACGGATTTGAGACTGTTTTCCACCCGCCCCGCCTTGCGGTCATGCAGGGCGCGGTGGGTGATGGGGCGTGCGAAGAATGACGCAGGCAGGGTCATTTGATCTGGAATATCGCTTCGATTTCGACCGCAACGCCAAAGGGGAGGCTGGCGGCACTGACAGCTGAACGGGCATGGCGGCCCTTGTCACCCAAGGCCGCAACCATGAAATCAGACGCCCCGTTGATGACCTTGGGCTGATCTCCGAAATCGGCGGTCGAATTGACAAAACCCACCAGCTTTACCACACGCACCAGCCGGTCGATGTCACCGCCGCAGGCGGCTTTCAGTTGCGCCAGCAGGCTGATCGCGCAGGCCTTGGCGGCGGCGGCACCGTCTTCGGCGGTCAGGTCGGCACCCAGCTTGCCCTTGATCATCCCGTCCGCAGTGGCCGGAAGCTGGCCCGAGACATAAACCAGATCACCGGCGATCACATAGGGGACATAGTTCGCCGCCGGTGCGGGGGCATCGGGCAGGGTC
>CAYGMX010000232.1:0-5207 GCA_964351055.1 uncultured Loktanella sp.
AGCTGTGCATGGATATCATTCGCGAGGAAACCAAGACAGCCGGCCTGAAAGCAGGTGATGGCGTGCCGACCCCAAGCGAGATTTGTGGCGTGCTTGATGATTATGTGATCGGGCAGGTGCATGCCAAGCGTGTGCTGTCTGTGGCGGTGCATAACCATTACAAACGGCTGAACCATGCGGATAAGTCCGACATTGAATTGTCGAAATCCAACATCATGCTGATCGGTCCGACCGGCTGCGGCAAGACGCTGCTGGCACAGACACTGGCACGCATCCTTGATGTGCCTTTCACGATGGCCGATGCGACAACGCTGACCGAAGCAGGCTATGTCGGCGAGGATGTCGAAAACATTATTCTCAAACTGCTTCAGGCTTCTGAATACAACGTGGAACGCGCACAGCGTGGCATCGTCTATATCGACGAGGTCGACAAGATCACCCGCAAGTCTGACAACCCGTCGATCACGCGCGATGTGTCGGGCGAAGGCGTGCAGCAGGCGCTGCTCAAGATCATGGAAGGCACTGTGGCCTCTGTCCCGCCACAAGGCGGGCGCAAGCATCCGCAACAGGAATTCCTGCAAGTGGACACGACGAATATCCTGTTCATCTGTGGTGGCGCATTTGCAGGGCTGGACAAGATCATTTCACAGCGCGGCAAAGGCTCTGCCATGGGGTTTGGCGCGGATGTGCGCGACAAGGAAGACCGCGGGATTGGTGAAATTTTCGGGGATCTCGAACCCGAAGATCTGCTCAAGTTCGGTCTGATCCCCGAATTCGTGGGCCGTCTGCCTGTGATTGCAACGCTCACCGATCTGGATGAGGACGCGCTGATCACGATCCTGACCCAGCCAAAGAACGCATTGGTCAAACAGTACCAGCGCCTGTTCGAGTTGGAGAATACAAAGCTGACCTTTACCGAGGACGCGCTGGGCGCTATCGCCAAGCGCGCAATTGAACGCAAGACAGGCGCACGCGGCCTGCGGTCGATCATGGAAGATATCCTGCTGGACACCATGTTCGATCTGCCCGGCATGGATACCGTGACCGAGGTTGTGGTGAACGAAGAGGCGGTGACATCCGATGTGGCCCCGCTGATGATCCACGACGAGGGCAAGAAAAAAGAATCCGCCACGGCAAGCTAGGCCGTGGCTGTGCGTCACATCTCGACTGGATCACCCTTTGAGGCCCAGATCGGCTATAGCCGCGCTGTGGTGTCGGACGGCTGGGTATTCGTGGCGGGCACAACGGGATATGATTACGCCAATATGGTGATGCCGGACAGCATCGAGGACCAGTGCCGCAACACGCTAGCCACCATCGATAGAGCCCTGCAAGAGGCGGGCAGCGGGCTCGACCATGTTGTGCGGGTGAATTACATCGTGCCCAACAAAGCCGATTGGCCAAAATGCTGGCCAATCACATCGCAAGCCTTTGCCAAGGCGATGCCTGCGGCCACGATGATATGCGCTGATCTTCAAAACCCGGAAATGAAGATCGAAATTGAAGTGACTGCGCGGGTCCCCGCCTGATCCACACTGGACCTTTGCACCTGTCTGGTGCATGGATAGGCAACGCAACCGGAGACGTGACATGAGCCTTGGTCATAACATCAAACGCATCTTTACATGGTGGGACGGGCAGTCTTTTGGCACGCAACTCTGGACCAGCCGGAATGGCACCAAGGTGGGTGAAGACGCAGAAGGCAATGTGTTCTACCGCAACAACGACGATAGCCGGCGCTGGGTGATCTACAATGGCGAAAACGAAGCGTCGCGGGTTGCCCCTGAATGGCACGGCTGGCTGCATCATACTTGGGACGAACCGCCCCTGAACGGGGCAATCCGTCACAAGGTATGGGAAAAACCGCATCAGGAAAACCTGACCGGAACCGCCGCCGCCTATGCACCTGCAGGGTCCATCAGGCGGTCTGCACCTGCCGACCGGTCCGACTATGAGGCATGGACACCGGAGTAGGGACCTATGATGCGTTCATATCAGACAGCCCTGATGGTTGGCGTCATCGCATCCAGTACTGCGGCTTGGGCGCAAGAGATCGTGACCACCCCGCTGGATGAAGTGCCTTTGGATGAACTGATCGGCGAATTGATCATCACACCCAATGAACCGCTAGTAGAGGATTACCTGAGCACGCCGCGCGAGGCCGTCATGCAGGAGGTCACCGCAGGCACAGGTGGTGAACTGCGGGTTCTGGACAAGCTGACTGGGGCCGTGACCGACCTGTCCTTGGGTCAGGGGCAAACGGCGACATTGGGTTTTCTGGCAGTGACGCTTAAGGAATGTCGCTATCCGGTCGAAAACCCCTCGGGCGATGCCTTTGCAGCGATATCGGTGATCGAAACAAGGGCAAACACACCGCTTTTTTCAGGATGGATGCTGGCGTCGGCCCCCGCCCTGAATGCGATGGATCATCCGCGGTATGATGTTTGGGCATTGCGCTGTATCACATCCTGAGCAGACGGGATCGGGCCAAAGCGATCAAATGACGCTTTGGCGATGATCGCCTCTGCAAGCATGGCCCTGTAGTGGGCGCGCGAAATTTCGGCGGCTCCCAGACTTTCAAGATGAGGCGTGGTGAACTGGGTATCAAAAAGCTGAAAACCGCCAAGCCGCAACCTGTCAACCAGATAGGCCAGCGCGACTTTTGATGCATCCGTCGCGCGGCTGAACATGCTTTCGCCAAAGAAAGCGGCGCCGATCACGACACCGTAGACCCCACCGACCAGTTTGTGACCCTCCCATACCTCGACAGAATGTGCATGGCCTTGGGCAAACAAGGTGCAATAGAGGTCAAAAATCGCACCATTGATCCATGTTTCATCGCGGTCCGCACAGCCTGTGACGACCGCATCAAAGGCAGTGTCGAAGGTGACATGAAACTGGCCACGGCGCAGGGTGCGCGCAAGGCTGCGTGAAATCCGGAACGCATTTAGCGGAAAAACGCCCCGCCTGCGCGGATCGACCCAGAAAACCTCGGGGTCGTCGCGCCCTTCCGACATCGGAAAAACCCCCGCCTGATAGGCCTGCAAAAGCAGCTCCGGCGTCAGAGGGGGGCCGCTATCCTTCACGGGCCTAGGTCAGGTTTTCGGCCAGCCAGTGTTCGAGCCAGTGAATATTATAGTCACCGGTCTGTACGGCTTTTTCGGCCAGAAGTGCATGGAAAAGCGGGATCGTGGTATCAACGCCATCGACGATCAGTTCCCCCAGAGCGCGTTCAAGCCGCGCAAGGGCCTCTGGGCGGTCGCGCCCGTGGACGATCAGCTTGCCGATCAGACTGTCGTAGTAGGGTGGAATCCGGTAGCCGTCATAAAGCGCGGAATCCATCCGCACACCCAAACCGCCAGGGGCATGGTACTGGGTGATCGTGCCGGGGCTGGGTGCGAAATTCGGCAGTTTTTCCGCATTGATCCGCACTTCGATGGCATGGCCGTTGATCTTGAGGTCGTCTTGGGTAAACGACATTGGCAGGCCAGAGGCGACGCGCAACTGTTCGCGCACCAGATCGACGCCAAAGATGGCTTCGGTCACCGGATGTTCGACCTGTAGGCGTGTGTTCATTTCGATGAAATAGAATTCGTCGTTTTCGAACAGAAACTCGATCGTGCCCGCGCCGATATAGTTGATCTTGGCCACGGCATCCGCACAGACGTTGCCGATGCGTGCGCGCAGTTCCGGTGTGATAACGGGCCCCGGGGCTTCCTCGAATACCTTCTGGTGGCGGCGTTGCAGTGAACAGTCACGTTCGCCCAGATGGACAGCATTGCCCTTTCCGTCGCCGAACACCTGAATCTCGATGTGGCGCGGCGTGGTCAGGTATTTCTCGATATAGACTTCATCATTGCCAAAGGCGGCCTTGCCCTCGGCGCGGGCGGAATGGAAGGCCTGCTCCATGTCAGCGGCAGTCAGCGCCACTTTCATGCCGCGCCCGCCACCACCTGCGGTGGCCTTGATAATGACAGGATAGCCGACTTCTTCGCCAATGCGTTTTGCATCGGCCAAGGTTGGCACGCCGCCGTCAGAGCCGGGCACACAAGGCACACCCAGCGCCTTCATCGTGTCCTTTGCGGTGATCTTGTCACCCATGACACGGATATGTTCAGCTGTCGGGCCGATGAATGTCAGGTCGTGGTCTTCAACCGCCTGCACAAAGGCCGCGTTTTCGGACAAGAACCCATAACCGGGGTGAATTGCCTGTGCGCCGGTGATTTCACAGGCCGAAATGATTGCTGGGAATGACAGATAGCTTTGCGCAGAGGCGGGCGGGCCGATACAGATCGCCTCGTCGGCCATCCGCACATGCATTGCGTCCGCATCAGCGGTCGAGTGGACAGCCACCGATTTCACGCCCATCTCGCGACAGGCACGCACGACCCGCAAGGCAATCTCGCCCCGGTTCGCAATAAGGATTTTTTCGAACATGGGTCTGCCCTATTCGATAATCACTAGAGGAGCGCCAAATTCTACGGGTGCGCCATCTTCGACCAAGATACGTTTGATCGTGCCCGCGCGCGGGGCAGGGATGTGGTTCATTGTTTTCATGGCCTCAATGATCAAGAGCGTGTCGCCTTCCTTGACCGTCGCGCCAACGCTGGCGAATGCCGGTGCGCCCGGTTCTGCGGCCATATAGACCGTGCCGACCATCGGTGAGGTCACCGCACCGGGATGGCGCGCGGGGTCTGCGCTCTCGCTGACAGCGGCAGGTGCGGCAGAGGCAGGCAGCGCAGCCGGTGCATGGGCCGCTGCAGGCGCGCTCGCTTGCACGACTGTTTGTGTGTGCCGGCTGACACGGACATTCAGGCTGTCGTTTTCACCATAGTCGCGTTTGACCTGCAATTCCGTGAGATCGTTCTCGCGCAGCAATTCGGCGAGGGCCTGAATAAAACTGACATCGCTTTCGTGAGAAGTTTGTTTGCTCATATTTTCCTCGGCCGGTTGCCCATATTCTTGGCACCTTGGCGACGTTACGTCACAAAGGTTCAGAACGCTTATAGGGCAAGCCTGCGAAGGTGGAAAGCGGGGGTGGATTGAAAAAATCAGTCAGCGGCGCGCGCCGGAGCATCGGCATTTGCGTTATGTTCGTCAGCCCGTGCCGCTTCGTCGGCCGATAACGTGCTTTCACCTTGATCGTCGAAAGGCAGCATCGGAACATCGTAGGGCCGCAGCGTGCGCTCCGGCGGTGCAATTTCGGC
>CAYGMX010000233.1:0-5195 GCA_964351055.1 uncultured Loktanella sp.
GCTTGATACGCTGGACGAGGCGAAATTCGCGCAGATCACCCGCTGGGGCCGCCTGCCCCAAGTCCTGCGCGGCATTGATGCGGCGCAAAAGGCCGGACTGCGGGTCAAGATCAACACGGTCGCGCTGAAAGGCTTCAACGAGGACGAGTTGGAGGCGCTGACCGATTGGTGCGCGTCCCGCGACATGGACCTGACCTTTATCGAGGTCATGCCGATGGGCGATCTGGGTAACGAGGACCGTCTGGGCCAATACTGGTCGCTCAAGGATTTGCGGGCACGGATTGCAGAGCGCTCGGAACTGGTCGATTTACCCGAACGCACCGGCGGGCCTGCCCGTTATGTGAAGGTTGCAAACACCGGCCAGAAGATCGGGTTCATCACGCCGCTGAGCCATAATTTCTGTGAAAGCTGCAACCGTGTGCGGATTACCTGCACCGGAGAGATTTACACCTGTCTGGGGCAAGAGGGTCATTCAGACCTGCGCGCACCATTGCGGGCGTCAGAGGCGGATGCCGATCTGGAAAATGCCATTCGCGCAGCTATTGCGCTCAAGCCCAAAGGCCATGATTTCGACTATTCGCGCCAGCAGATCGACGGGCAGGTCAGCAGGCATATGTCGCATACGGGGGGATAAAGGTAGGGTGGATCTTGATCCACCTTACGGTTTGCGCGCCACGAAATCGATCAAAGCCGCCTGCCCCACATGGGCGCTGCCTGACCTTTGGTCGCGCTCGTAAACCGCACAGCGTTCGACCTGCCAGCCTGCAAAGGCCGTGCGCAGCATCTCTTCGGTATACATGTTTTCGACAAATGGCGGACCGCCTGTGCCGCGCCCGATCTGTTCAGGCCGATAGCCATGCAGCAAAATGCGCCCACCACTGCGCAGTGCTGATTGCATGTTGGTGAACTGGCGCGCGCGAAAGGCAGGGTCCGCGAACTGGATAAAGATCGCCACAACCATGTCGAATTGCAATGACCAATCCCAGCCATCCCAATCCGACACCTGCGCATTCACCGCCACGTCGGCATCAGCGGCAAGCTGCCCCGCCCGCGCGATCGCCGTTGGCGACGGATCAAAAGCAGTGACCTGCATCCCCTGACGGGCAAGGTGGACGCTATTGCGCCCTTCCCCGTCCGCCACACAAAGTGCGGTCTGGCCCGTGCGGATCAACCACGGGTTTTCAGCCAGCACCGCAGCGGGCGCTGTGCCGAAAAGATAACCGTCGCTGGCGCTATAGCGCTCTTCCCACATCAGGCCGCGGGCATCCGTTGTTCAACGATCCCCGCCCACCAACTGCATCCGGCTGGCATCGTTTCGTCGCTGAAGACATATTTGGGATGGTGCACATCGTGCCCCTCTCCATTGCCCACAAAGATATAGGCACCGGGCCGTTCTTGCAGCATAAAGGCGAAATCTTCGCCCCCCATGGTGTAATCGGCAAAGTCGCATTTTCCGGCCACGGATTTGGCAACCTCAGCGGCAAATTCCGTCTGTGCTTCGCTGTTCACCATGACCGGATAGCCGCGCTTGTACTTGACCGTGGCTTTCGCGCCAAAGGCGGCAGCGGTCCCTTCTGCAATCGAGATCAGGGATTTTTCAGCCAGATCGCGCGTTTCATCCGAGAGCGCGCGCACCGTCCCGCGCAGATGCACGGTCTGGGGGATCACATTATGCGCTTTTGATGATGTTTCGAAACTGGTGACAGAGACAACAACCTGTTCGACAGGGCTCACGATCCGCGACGCAATCGTCTGCAGCGCGATCACAATGTGGCTGGCCACGACCGTTGTATCAAGTGCAAGATGCGGCTTGGCAGCATGACCGCCTTTACCTTCGACGACCATTTCGAACTGGTCCGCCGATGCAAAGAACGGGCCTGGACGGATTGCAAATTCACCCACCGGGACACCGGGCCAGTTGTGCATGCCATAGACTTCCTGAATGCCCCAACGGTCCATCAAGCCATCGTCGCACATTTCCTTGCCGCCGCCGCCGCCTTCTTCCGCAGGCTGGAAGATCAGGACCACGGTGCCATCGAAATTGCGCGTCTCGGCCAGATACTTGGCCGCCCCCAACAACATCGCGGTATGCCCGTCATGCCCGCAGGCATGCATCGCGCCATCGACCTTGGACTTATAGGGCAGATCAGTTTCTTCCTGCATCGGCAGCGCATCCATGTCGGCGCGCAACCCGATGACCTTGCCGGATGTATCGGTCTTGCCCTTGATAACGGCCACAACGCCTGTCCGCCCGATCCCCGTGACAATCTCGTCACAGCCGAAATCCTTGAGCTTTTCGGCAACGATCGCCGAAGTCCGGTGCGTCTCGAACAGGATCTCCGGATTTTCATGCAAATCCCGACGCCATTCGATGATTTCGGGAAGAAGTTCGGCAAAACGGTTCTTGATTGGCATGTCGGATCCTTGGTTCGATGTGTGTTTGTCGGACAGGAACCTAGCGCAATGACTGCAATCGGCTAGAGGTTCGGTCCCAGTGTCAGTGTGCTCCCGTCCGAGAAGCGGGACAAGCGGAAACGGTGCAAATCATGCCCTGCCGCCTGTCCGGTGGCAAGCCGCGCCATGATCCGCCCCATCGCGGGACCGATCCCGAAGCCGTGCCCGCACATGCCCGTGCAGATCGACAGCCCCGGCAGGGCCGCGCAGTGATCCACGACAGGCACGACGTCCGGCATTGTGTCGATCATGCCCGCCCAAGCGGATTTGATTTTCACCGTGCCAAGCGTCGGAAAGGTCTGCGCAAAATCCTGCGCCAGTTTAGCGACCTTGGCCCGGTTGGGCGCAGGGTCCAGCACCCGCATCCGCTCGAACGGGCTGGTCTGGTCGCCGGTCCAGCGCCGCGCGGTCCCCCATGCATCGGGATAGTGGCGCGGCGCGGCGGGCAGGAAACGCGTGCCCAAAGGGTCTTTGATCAGTTGCGGGGCGAACCCGCGCAACGCGCGGAAGGCATCCGGCCCGATAAACAACTCGTGAAATCCCGAAGGTGCCAGCGAATACCCCCCGTCCTCGCGCCTGCGCCACGCCAGTTTGTGATCGACTGCTCCGCCTGGATAAACTTCCGGCAAGCTTTCGGTTTGCGCTACCGTCGCCCGCACAGAGAGTTGCGGGATCGATACGCCGTGCCGCCTGAGCAAAAGCGACGACCATGCGCCACCCGCCAGAACAACGGCGTTTGTCCTGACCATGCCTTTTTCGGTGATCACGCCGGTGACGCGCCCGCCCTCAAGCGACAGCAAGCGCACCGCGCAGTCCTCGATGATTGTGCCACCCGCCGCCACAGCAGCGCGCGCAAAGGCCGGCACCGTGACCCAAGGTTCGGCGCGCAGATCTGTGGGCGTGTAAAGCGCCCCCGCCCAGCGCCGCGCGGCCTGCGGCATGTGGTCTGCGACCTGATCACCCGTGAGGATGCGGCTGCTGACCTGATAGGGGGCCGCCTGATCCAGCCAGTCGCGGTAGCGCCCGATCTCGTCATCGGTCTTTGCCAGATAAAGCGTGCCGGTCTGCCGCAGCCCGACATCGCCCGCCTCTTTGGCGAGAGCGGGCCACATCGTCTGCGCCTCGAGCATGATGGGCAATTCCGCAATGTCGCGCCCTTGCGCGCGGATCCAGCCCCAGTTGCGCGAAGACTGTTCGCCCGCGACCCTGCCCTTTTCCAAAAGCACGGCATTGACCCCGGCATTGGCCAGTTCCCACAGGGTAATGACTCCGATGATACCGCCGCCGATGATCACAACATCGGTCGTTTGCGGCAGATCGGCCTGAAACTGGGCGGGTTGATCCGCGCGAATGGGAAACATCATTGCGCCAGATGATCGACCAGACGGGCGATGAAGGCCTCGCCCTGCTGAAACTGATCGACGGTGATATATTCGTTGGGCTGATGCGCCTGCGCAATATCGCCCGGCCCGCAGACCACAGCAGAATAGCCGCGTTCCTGAAACTGCCCTGCTTCGGTGCCATAGCTGACAACATGGCGGCTGTTCTCGCCAGTCAACTGGCGGACAAGGGCCTCGGCCTGCCCGTTTGTTTCGGGCACGAGCCCCGGCACGCTGTAATATTGCTCTGCAGTGATTCCCGCCTCCGGGCGCACGACTTTCATTTCGGCCTCAAGCGCGGCCACTTTGTCCATCAAGCGCGCCTGCCATTCGCCGATGTCCTCGCCGGGGACAATCCGGAAACCGAAACCGAAATAGCAGTCTTTGGCAGTGATATTATGCGCGGTGCCGCCGCTGATCGTGCCGACGTGCAGTGTCGTGTAGGGCGGAAAGAAATCGGCAGCCAGATCGCTGGGGGTTTTCGCCGCGTTTTCGGCGTTCACCTGATTGGCCCAGTCGATCAGCTTGGCCGCCATCATGATCGCGTTGACGCCGGTGGGGGCCAGAGAGGAATGGACCTCGAAGCCCCTGAAGTGCATCTTGTACCCGACGCTGCCCTTATGTCCGGTCACAACCTTCATCATGGAAGGTTCACCCACCAGAACGGTATCCGCGCGGGGCATGCCCATGCTGACCATATGGTCGATCATCGGGGGCGCACCGGTGCACCCTACCTCTTCGTCGTAGCTGAGCGCGATTTGCAGTGGGCGCTTGATCCCCCGGGCCAGTGCTAAAGGGACGGCAGAAAGCGCAAGGGCATCGAAACCCTTCATGTCGCAGGTGCCACGGCCATAAAGTTTGCCTTGACGCATCGTCACTGTGAAAGGGTCGGTATCCCACGCCTGCCCGTCCACGGGCACAACATCCGTATGCCCCGACAAGACGACACCACCGTCGATCTCGGGGCCTATATGGGCATAAAGCGCGGCCTTGGTCCCATCCTCGTTGGGCACGCGGATCGATTGCACCCCCAGATCACTCAGGTAATCTTCAACAAAATCAATCAGTTCCAGATTGCTCTCCCGACTGACTGTCGGGAACGAAACCAATTTGTCCATCAATTCCCGGGCACCGAGGGTCATGATCGTCCTCTCCATTTAAGGCGTAAAAAACGCCCATTCCGTAAGCGTCTGCGCAAAGCGCTTGCACAACCACCTTGTCTGGTCTTGGGCAAAGCCGCAAACAGGAATCGGCTTGCGGGCCCGCGATTTGGTGATACCGTCTGTTTTGTAAGCGACCGGCGGGGAAATGTCGGCGTGAAAAAAATAAAAAAGTCCGAACCACCTGGGAGGTTCTATATGC
>CAYGMX010000234.1:0-870 GCA_964351055.1 uncultured Loktanella sp.
GGCCTATATGTTGGGCCTGCCTTTCGCGCTGGGCGCTTTTGCGGCGGGCGGGCTTGCAGCAGGGGCAATACTGTTTCTCAACCAGCGGTCGGGGTTGAAAGAAGATACGATCATCGGGCTGATCTTTACCTCGTTCTTCGGTCTGGGGCTGTTCATGGTGTCGCTGTCGCCCACATCGGTCAGCGTGCAGACGATCACACTGGGCAATATTCTGGCGATCACACCGTCCGATACGTTGCAACTGGCGATCATCGGCTTTGTGACGCTGGCCGTGTTGCTGGCCAAATGGAAAGACCTGATGGTCACCTTCTTTGATGAAAACCACGCGCGGTCCATCGGGTTGCGGCCTGATGTCCTGAAAGTCGTGTTCTTTACGCTGCTGGCGGCGTCTTGCGTTGCGGCCTTGCAGACGGTCGGCGCGTTCCTTGTCATCGCCATGGTCGTCACACCGGGTGCGACCGCCTATTTGCTGACAGACCGGTTTCCGCGACTTTTGATGCTGAGTGTTTCCATCGGGGCCACGACCAGTTTTGTCGGCGCTTACTTAAGCTATTTTGCCGATGGTGCCACAGGCGGCATTATCGTGTCGTTGCAGACACTTGTCTTTCTGGCGGCATTCCTCTTTGCACCCAAGCACGGCTATCTTGCCGCACGCAGGCGGGCCGCACGGACATTGGAGGCGCGCTGATGGACACGCTCTTGTTCCCCTTCCAGTTCGCTTTCATGAACAATGCCTTCGTGATGATGGCAATCATCGCGGTGCCGACCAGCCTGCTGTCGTGTTTTCTGGTACTCAAAGGCTGGTCGCTGATGGGCGATGCGATCAGCCACGCGGTGCTGCCGGGGATCGTGATTGCCTATCTCTTGAAT
>CAYGMX010000234.1:880-4012 GCA_964351055.1 uncultured Loktanella sp.
CTCTTGAATATCCCTTTGATCATCGGGGCTTTTGTGGCGGGCATGTTCTGCGCGATCGCGACCGGATTTCTTTCGACCAACAGCCGCGTCAAACAGGACACCGTCATGGGGATCGTGTTTTCGGGGATGTTCGGGTTCGGGCTGGTCCTTTACACCAATATCACGACCGACATGCATCTGGATCATATCCTGTTCGGCAATATGCTGGGGGTGAATGGCCAAGACCTGCTGACCGCAGGCAGCATTGCGGCCATTGTTTCGGCCATCATTATCGCTAAGCGGCGCGAATTCACCTTGCATGCCTTTGACCCAGTGCAGGCGCAGGCGGTGGGCCTGCGGGTAGGTTGGTTGCACTACGGGTTGCTGGCGATGCTGTCCTTGACGATCGTGGCGACCCTCTCCGCTGTGGGGATCATCCTGTCGATCGGGCTGTTGATCGCGCCAGGTGCGATTGCGTTTCTCTTGACCAACCGCTTGTCGCTGATGCTGCCGATTGCGGTGGGGGTGACGATCCTGTCAGGCTTTGTGGGGGTCTATGCGAGCTTTTTTCTAGATAGCGCACCGGCCCCGACGGTCATCTTGGTCATGACGGCGATCTTTATCGGGGCCTTTGTGCGTGCCAATCTGCGGCTGCGCAAAGCGACCGCAGACCTGCCAAGCTAGGACCGTTCTACCGGCGCAAAATTCTCGGCGTAGAACCGGTACCAGTTGCCGCCCATGATCCCTGCGATCTCTGCCGGATTCATGCCGACCGCCGCGAGCCCTGCTTCGATCTTGTCGAAATCGCGGTTGTCGTTGAACCACGCAGGCATCGGCGGAAAGCCGGGTGCGCTGGCCGATCCTTCGCCATAGTCGATCTCCTTGCTCCAGCGTCCGACGCGCATCCACTCGACCACACTGTCGGGTTGGTCCTGGCACAGATCGGTTCCAAGACCGAAATGGGCGGTGCCGTAGGTGTCGGCCATCCGCGCGATCATCTCGCAAAAATCCGTCAGCGCGCAGTCGGACCCGCCCCGCAGATGGTGCGGATAGATGGAAAAGCCGAACATGCCGCCATTCTGCGTCACGGCGCGGATCACATCGGCCGATTTGTTGCGCAGGGCAGGGTGCCAGTCATGCGGGTTGGCATGGGTGATCGTGATCGGACGGGTCGAGATATCGGCGGCCTCTATCGTTGATCGGTCCGCACTATGGCTCATGTCCACCACCAGCCCCACGCGGTTCATCTCGCGGATCACCTGACGGCCCATGCGGGTGATGCCGGGGTCTGCGGCTTCGTAACAGCCGGTCGCCAGCAGGGACTGGTTGTTATAGCTCAATTGCATGAACCGCAGGCCAAGTGTGTGCAGGATTTCAACCAGACCGATATCATCCTCGATCGGGCTAGGGTTTTGTGCGCCAAAGATGATTGCCGTGCGCCCTGTTGCACGGGCGCGGTCGATGTCTGCGGCGGTACGGGCTTGCATGATCAGATCGGGGAACTGTTCGAACCAGCGGTTCCACTCTTCGATATTCAGCACGGTTTCACGGAAATTTTCGTGATAGGCGATGGTGACATGCACGGCGTCCACCCGTCCTTCGCGCATCTGGCGAAAGATCTTTTCAGACCACTTGGCATATTGCAGGTTATCAATGCGCATGATGCTTTGTGGCCGATGCACGGGGGATCGTCAAACGGGGACTGGCGCGATGTTTCTAAATCGTTATAGTTTTGCCCAGATACGGGAGGTTCAGCATGAAAACGATCAAAGGGCCTGCGCTGTTTCTGGCGCAATTCGCGGGGGACGAGGCCCCGTTCAACACTTGGGACAGCATCACCAAATGGGCGGCTGACTGCGGCTACAAAGGCGTGCAGGTGCCCAGTTGGGACACACGCCTGTTTGACCTGAAGACTGCGGCATCATCCAAAGCCTATTGCGACGATTTTCAAGGGCAGGCCGCCGCCAACGGCGTTGCGGTAACCGAACTTTCGACCCACTTGCAGGGGCAACTTGTCGCCGTGAACCCCGCCTACGACACGGCATTTGACGGCTTTGCAGCCCCGCAAGTGCAGGGCGATCCCAAGGCGCGGCAGGCTTGGGCGGTGGATCAGGTAAAAATGGCGATCTCTGCCTCGCGGCACATGGGTATCACGGAAATGGCGACCTTTTCGGGCGCATTGGCGTGGCCCTACATCTATCCTTGGCCGCAACGCCCCGAGGGGCTGATTGATGCGGCCTTTGATGAACTGGCGGCGCGCTGGCGGCCTATTCTGGACCATGCCGAAGACAATGGCGTCGATGTCTGTTATGAAATCCACCCCGGGGAAGACCTGCACGATGGCGTCACCTTCGAGATGTTTTTGGAGCGGCTCGGCGGGCATAACCGCTGCAACCTGCTTTATGATCCGTCCCACTATGTGCTGCAATGCCTTGATTACCTTGACAATATCGACATCTACAAGGACCGGATCAAGATGTTTCACGTCAAGGATGCCGAATTCAACCCAACGGGGCGGCAAGGCGTCTATGGCGGCTATCAGTCATGGGTCAACCGCGCGGGCCGGTTCCGCAGCCTGGGTGACGGACAGGTTGATTTTGCTGCGATCTTTTCCAAGATGGCCGCGAACGACTTTGATGGCTGGGCCGTGGTGGAATGGGAATGTTGCCTCAAACACCCCGAGGACGGCGCGCGCGAGGGGGCGCAATTCGTCAAGGACCATATTATCCGCGTGACCGAACGGGCCTTTGATGATTTTGCGGGGGGCGAAGTGGACACGGCAACCAACCGCAAGATGCTGGGGATTTAGGACATGAGTTTTGACAGACGTATTCGGCTGGGCATGGTCGGCGGGGGCAATGAAGCCTTTATCGGGGGCGTGCACCGCATCGCGTCCCGCATTGACGGACGGTTCGAGCTTGTGGCGGGCGCGCTATCAGCGACACCTGAAAAGGCGCAGGCCTCTGGCGCGGCACTCGGGCTTGATCCGGCCCGGACCTATGACGATTTCAAGGCTATGGCGATCCGCGAAGCGCGGTTGAAAGACGGGATCGAGGCGGTCGCGATCGTGACACCCAATCACGTACACTATGCTGGGGAGAGCGCGGGCGGCAACCGCGGGGCCTACCGCGACGCCCGCGTCGACGAGCTGCT
>CAYGMX010000234.1:4022-5186 GCA_964351055.1 uncultured Loktanella sp.
ACGTACACTATGCAGCGGCGCGCGAATTCCTCAAACGCGGCATCCATGTGATTTGCGACAAGCCACTGACCTCGACGCTTGCGGATGCCAAGAAACTGGTGAAAGCCGCCGAAAGCAGCGATGCGCTTTTTGTGCTGACCCATAACTACACTGGCTATCCGCTGATGCGACAGGCGCGCGAGTTGGTTGCCGCAGGTGATCTGGGCAAAATCCGCGTGGTGCAGGTCGAATATGCGCAGGACTGGCTGACCCAGCACGAGGAATTCAAACAGGCCGCGTGGCGGACCGATCCTGCGCGCTCTGGTCTGGGCGGGTCTACCGGTGATATTGGCACCCATGCCTTCAATCTGGCCTCCTTTGTGACGGGGCTCGAACTCGAGGCGCTGTCGGCGGATTTGCAGTCTTTCGTCAGCGGGCGGCAGTTGGACGACAACGCCCATGTCATGATGCGGTTTGAAGGTGGCGCGCGGGGGATGCTGTGGTGCAGTCAGGTCGCCCCCGGCAATGAAAACAATCTGCGTCTGCGTGTGTATGGTGAAAAGGGCGGGATCGAATGGGCGCAGGAAAACCCCAACCAGTTGTGGTTTACGCCCTATGGCGAACCCAAGCGGTTGCTCACGCGCGGCGGCGCAGGTGCGACGGCATCAGCCGAACGTGTCACACGTATTCCGGGCGGGCATCCCGAAGGATATCTGGAAGCCTTTGCAACCCTCTACCGCGAAGCAGCAGAAGCGATCACGGCCAAGCGTGAAGGCCGCGCGGTGGCGGCGGACGTCCTTTATCCGACCATTCAGGACGGGCTGAAGGGGGTGCAATTCGTGGATGCCTGTGTAAGGTCATCCAAACGCGACGGGGCTTGGGTGACACTAGCGCCCTAGCGTGCGGGCGATCTGTTCGGACAACTGTAGCAAGGCTGCGGATTGCGCGCGCGCCAAACTCGGCAGCGTCGCATCCGCCATCGGTTGCGAGATTTCGAACGAATGGGTCGTGTCTCCAAGCCGGCCGCCTTCGCTGGCCACAAAGAACTGACCGTTCAATTCGAACGTGCCGTCAGCGCCGCCCAGCATCCGTTCAACCCGCACATCCACCGACACATCGGGCAGGCCACGAAAGGCCACGGGTCGGGGCCGACATCCGTGTCAAGAATGTCGGTCAGCGTGCGGG
>CAYGMX010000235.1:0-5164 GCA_964351055.1 uncultured Loktanella sp.
CAGGCTGCAACTGGTGGGTGACGATCTTCTTGTGACCAACCCTGCCCGACTGGCCGAGGGTATCGCCAAAGGCTGTGCCAATTCGATGCTGGTCAAGGTCAACCAGATCGGATCACTGACCGAGACTTTGCAGGCTGTCGAAATGGCCCATCGTGCGCGGTACACCAATGTGATGAGCCACCGGTCCGGTGAGACCGAGGACACCACCATCGCCGATCTTGCCGTGGCCACAAATTGCGGTCAGATCAAGACCGGGTCACTGTCGCGCTCTGACCGGTTGGCCAAATATAACCAGTTGATCCGCATCGAAGAAATGCTGGCGGAAACCGCTGTCTATGCAGGGCGGAGCATTCTGAAAGGATGATGCTGAAGGAAGGCGAATATGCCGTTCCCAAAGGCCATTTGGCGGCGGTTGTCACCCATCTGGAGATGACAGCCCCCGCGATGACGGCCCCAAAGCCGTTTCCACAAGATGTGACAGCCACATGCGAAACGCCGGATATTGCCAGCTATCGCGCGCTTTTCCGTGCGGTGGGTGATCCCTGGCTCTGGACATCGCGGCATCTGGTGCCGGAAGACGCGCTTTCGGTGATCCTGACGGACCGGGCTGTTGAAATCTGGATCATCCGGCATGGTGACGCGATGATTGGTTTTGTCGAACTGGATTTCCGGACCGCAGGGGAATGTGCGCTGGCCTATTTCGGTCTGATCCCGGCTGCCACTGGCCAAGGATTGGGCGGGCCCATGATGGCCCTTGCCCAGCGTCAGGCGTTCAGCCGTGAAATCAGCCGCTTTCACGTACACACCTGTTCGCTGGACGCTCCCGGCGCGCTGGCGTTCTACCAGCGCACGGGCTTTGTGCCCTATAAGGCCGAAGTCGATATCTTTCCTGACCCGCGACTAGGCGGCGTTATCCACCCCACACAAGCAAAGCATGTGCCATGTCTGCCTTGACCGCCGATCAAATCATCGCCCAACTGGACCTCGCGCCACATCCCGAAGGCGGATACTACCGCCAGACTTGGGTGGCCGAAAACGCCGGCCGCGCCACAGGCACCTGCATCTATTTTCTGCTGAAAGCCGGCCAAGCCAGCCATTGGCACGCGGTCGATGCTGTTGAAATCTGGCACTACTATGCGGGCGCGCCACTGGTCTTATCCGTGGCACCCGCGCTGGAGGGGCCGGCAGTGGATTATATGCTGGGGCCTGACCTTGCCTTAGGCGAAGCGCCGCAGGCCATCGTTCCGACAGGCCATTGGCAGATGGCGGCAACGACAGGCGACTGGACGCTTGTCGGCTGCACCGTGTCACCCGGTTTCCAGTTTGAAGGCTTCACGCTGGCAGAACCCGGGGTCGATATCCCGCGCTAGCGCCCTACCCGTCCGGACCACTGGCACGGGCATCTTCAGCGGGCATCTGGCCGGTTTTCAGGATCTGCATCATCTGGTCATGCAGTTCTGCTTCGCGCGGCCCCAAAACCTCTTGAACACGCGCGATGTACGTTTCGTTCTCCATGACGGGAATATTCGGATCATAGGCATCGGCCAAAGCAATCATCGAGGCGCGATCCAGCGTATTGAACGCATCCACCATCATCTGTGCGCGGTCCCTTGGGATGTTCAGCGCCTCCAGCGATGAACGGCCCATCCGCAGCGCACTGTCATAGTTCTCGCGGATAATGTCGCGACAGCCCGCCGCCCACAACTCGTAGACATGGTGCCGGTCAACAGCGCGGGCGACGACATGCACATGCGGGGCGGTCTTTATCACGTATCGGACCAGTTCGGTCAGCTTTTCACGATCGTCAATCGCCGCGACAAAAACCTTTGCGTCTTGCAATCCGGCGGCATGGAGCAGATCAGGGCGCGTTGCGTCGCCATAATAGATCCGCGCCCCGAAACGGCGCATATTTTCCAGATGTGCAGCATTATAATCAATGACAGTGAGGTTATAGCCCGCCGCACTCAGGATGCGCCGCACCAGGCCACCAATGCGGCCCCCGCCCGCGATGATAACCTCGCCCTGCTCTTCGATCTGGTCCGCCTCGCCCGCGTCCACGCTGCTGTAGCGCGGAGCAATGACCCGTTCGTAAAAGATGAAAAGCGGCGGCGTCAGCATCATCGAGAGCGCAACCACCAACAGCAACTGGTCGGCCAGAAATTGCGGAATGATCGCATTGGCAACTGAAAAGGACAGCAGGACAAAGCCGAATTCACCCGCTTGCGCCAGCGACAAGGCCAAAAGCCAGCGATCAGACCCGCGAATCCGGTAGATAAAGCTGAGCCCGACCAGAACGAAAACCTTCACCGCGATCAGCAAAACCGTTAGTCCGATAATCAATGCCAGATTGTCAGCCAGCAGGCCGAAATTGATTGCTGCCCCCACGGTCATAAAGAAAAGACCCAAGAGCAGGCCCTTGAACGGATCAACGTCAGATTCCAGTTCGTGCCGGTATTCACTATTTGCGAGCACAACACCTGCAAGGAATGTGCCAAGCGCGGGCGACAGGCCGACCAGCGACATCAAGAGCGCAATGCCGATCACCATCATCAAAGCGGTCGCGGTAAAGAGCTCGCGCAGGTTGGCCCCTGCAACAAAACGAAAAATCGGACGGGTCAGAAAACTGCCCGCGCCGACAACGGCTGCAATGGCGATGACGTTGACGATGGCGGTCTGCCACCCGTTCAGACCAGCTACAAGGCTCAGCCCTGCACGGTGACCGTCATCTTCTGCGCCATGGGCCATGTCGAGAAGTTCAGGCATCGCCAAAAGCGGCATCAATGCCAGCATCGGGATGACGGCAATGTCTTGGGCCAGCAGGACCGAAAAGCTCGACCGCCCGCCATCGCTTTTCATCAGACCTTTTTCATTCAATGTTTGCAGAACGATAGCTGTTGAACTTAATGTCGCGATCAGACCAACGGCCAAGGCAACGGTCCACCCCAGCCCAAAGGCCATCCCGATCGCCATGATGACCGCCGCCGTGACGCCAACCTGCCCCCCACCCAAACCAAGCAACTGGCCGCGCATCGCCCAAAGCCGCTTGGGTTCAAGCTCGAGCCCGACAAGAAACAGCATCATCACAACGCCGAATTCGGCAAAATGCTGGATCGAGATGACGTCGACATGCAGGACCGCAAGGATCGGGCTGATGACAATGCCCGCAATCAGGTAACCAAGCACGGACCCCAACCCAAGGCGGGCGGCAATCGGCACTGCAATGACCCCTGCAATCAGGAAAATGAAGGCCAGCAGCAGAATATCGGTCATGGGCGCATCCTCTTGTTGCTGCTGATGATGCGCATGCCCTCTGTCGTTTGAAAAGAGCCGGTGCGCCATAAAAAAGGGAGGACCGAAGCCCTCCCGTAGTTTCGCTGATCAAGCTCACTCATTATATACCGCCCGGTTTATTTGCCTGCGGCCTGATCCGCGCCAGAGCAGGCGCACCTGCTCTGAAACTCTTTGCTAGCGAAGGAATTTCGTCGAAATTCCTTTCGCGCGCTAAGATTTTTCGCCGAAAAATCTTAGCTGCACCCAGACGTTCCCCCACAAGTATTGCACTTCATGCAAGTCCCGTTGCGCACCAGTGTGTAGTTGCCGCATTCGCCACAAGGATCGCCCTCATAGCCCTGCATCTTGGCTTTGTCGCGGGCCGAAATTGCCGTGGCCGTTCCTGTCGCCACGATGCTCTCGCTCAGCGATGGCACAAGCGTTTGCAATGCCGCGACCGCATCGGTCCCTGTGGCCAGCGCCGTCGCGCCCATGCCGCCTTGCAATACCACCAGATCCTGCGGCATCCGCTTGCGCAGATAGCCTGTCGATGAAATCTGCTTGAGCACTTCAAGCGACCGCGAGGCGGCACTTTCCGTTGGCGTCTGGATGTTGGAAACGCCTTCCTGCTCGCCGCGGCCGATATCGTCGAATGCCGCCCCTTCCGGCTTTACATGCGCCAGATCGGTGCGGTCGAGGTAGGATACCGCCAGTTCCCGGAAGATATAATCAAGGATCGAGGTCGCGTTCTTGATGCTGTCGTTACCCTGCACCATGCCTGCGGGCTCGAACTTGGTGAAGGTAAAGGCATCCACAAATTCCTCCAGCGGCACGCCGTATTGCAGACCGACCGATACCGCGATGGCAAAGTTGTTCATCATCGCCCGGAAGCCTGCACCCTCTTTGTGCATGTCGATGAAGATCTCGCCCAGGCTGCCGTCCTCATATTCGCCGGTGCGCAGATAAACCTTGTGCCCACCCACGATGGCCTTCTGGGTATAGCCCTTGCGCCGCTGCGGCATCTTTTCGCGTTCGCGGTTGCGGATTTCCTGAATGATGATCTTTTCGACGATCTTTTCGGCCAGAACGGCGGCCTTTTCGTGGTGGTTCCCGCTTTCAAGCACCTCCATCGCCTCTTCATCATCCTCGACGAGGGCCGACGCCAAAGGCTGGGACAGTTTCGATCCATCACGGTACAGCGCGTTGGCCTTCACACCCAAGGACCATGACAGCTCATAGGCTTTCTGGCAGTCCTCGATGGTCGCATCATTGGGCATGTTGATCGTCTTGGAGATCGCGCCCGAGATAAACGACTGCGCTGCCGCCATCATATAGATATGGCTGTCAACACTCAGATAACGCTTGCCTTTCTTGCCGCAGGGGTTGGCGCAATCGAAGACGTTGTAATGCTCTTCTTTCAGGAAGGGCGCGCCTTCCAGCGTCATGGTTCCGCAGACGTGATCATTCGCCGCCTCGATGTCTTTCTTGGAATAGCCAAGGTGACGCAGCAGATCAAAGGTCGGATCGTTCAGCTTTTCTGCGGGGATACCAAGCGTCTTGGTGCAGAAATCCTCGCCCAAGGTCCACTGGTTGAACACAAAGCGGATGTCAAAGGCAGAGCCCAAAGCGGCCTCGACCTTGTCCAGTTCCGCCTGCCCAAAACCATGCCCGATCAGTGATGTGTGGTTTATCGCAGGTGCCTGTCCGATGGAACCATGACCGACGGCATAGGCAATGATCTCTTCAATCTGCGCCGATCCATAGCCCAGCTTTTCAAGGGCCGCAGGTACTGACTGGTTGATGATCTTGAAGTATCCGCCACCGGCCAGTTTTTTGAATTTCACCAGCGCAAAGTCAGGCTCGATCCCGGTGGTGTCGCAATCCATCACCAGAC
>CAYGMX010000236.1:0-5158 GCA_964351055.1 uncultured Loktanella sp.
GTCTGGAAGAACTCGGCGTCAAGATTGACCGGACCCATGTTGTCACCGATGAATATTGCCGGACCGGTGTCGAGGGTCTTTATGCCATCGGTGATATCGCCGGTGCCCCGTGGCTTGCCCACAAGGCCAGCCACGAAGGTGTCATGGTCGCTGACCTGATTGCGGGCAAACATGCCCATCCGGTCAAACCCGAAAGCATTGCCGGCTGCACCTATTGTCATCCGCAGGTGGCCTCGGTCGGGTATACCGAAGCTAAGGCCAAGGAATTAGGCTATGACATCAAGGTCGGCCGCTTCCCCTTCATCGGTAACGGTAAAGCGATTGCACTTGGCGAATCCGAAGGCATGATCAAGACGATATTCGATGCAAAGACAGGCGAACTGCTTGGGGCGCATATGGTGGGTGCAGAAGTCACCGAACTGATCCAAGGTTACGTGGTCGGACGCCAGCTTGAAACCACTGAAGAAGATTTGATGAACACCGTCTTCCCGCATCCGACCCTGTCGGAAATGATGCACGAAAGCGTGCTGGATGCCTATGACCGTGTGATCCACATGTGATCGGCGCATGGCCTGACCGATAGAGAAACCCGCCCCTTTCTGAGGGGCGGGTTTTTTGCGTCGCTCTATGGTTCTAGTTCGGCAACATGGCCGCAAAGCCGCTGAACGCACCTGTGCCGGCATCTGCCATCATCGTGGCTTCACCTGTAGCAAGGTTGATCCCGTAAAGCCCCGATGTGGCGGCCCCTTCCAGCATCAGCACGGCATAGGCCATGTTCTCGCCTTCCGCACCCGATACGATGTCAAAACCACCCATCGCGGAAACATCAGCAGCCGCGCCATCAATCGTGATCGGGGCGACGGTTGCCAAAGTACCGGCATTATTGGCCAGCGTGACCAGCGCATCGGTGTTTGCATCCAAAGCGTATTGCGCCGTTTCAGAGGCCATCATGCCTTTGACGGCATTGGTATAGGCATTTGCAAAGATCGCCGGCGTCTGCCCTTGGTTCGCGTCGCCTTCGGCATAGGCCAGATCGGTAAAGCGCAGGACCGAATTTGCGCGTTCATCGTTGTCGCCAAAGCCCATGGGGAAATAGACGAGGTTCACACCATCCGTGGTCACAGCGCGCACTGCGTCGATCTGGTTGTTGAAGTCAAAACCGATTGCGGCATCCGCGCCAATCATCACCTCCGGTGCAATTGCATTGTCCATCGCAGTCAACGCGCCTGTGCCGGTGTCGATGCCATAAATCATGCCGTTGCGCGTGATCCCCAACAGGTCGCCGGTGACAGGACGATAGGCGATGGCGTCAACAGCGCTGTCAAGCTGCAAGGTACCGCCCGTCTCTGCCAAACCGGGGAACATGATCAAGGCGCTGCCATTGTCTGTCAGGCCATAGCCTGTGGCAGGGCTTGCATGTCCCGCCGCAAAAGCAGGTGCAGCAAGGACTGTAAGGGCGGTCGCGCAAATCAGGTTATGTTTCATTGTGTGGTCCTTTCGGGTTATGCTGGCAAGTGTGCCATTTCTGGACTGAGGAGTGACACCTAAGTAATTGAAAGTAAACGTAATAAACTTCATTGTGATCGTGAAACTATTGCCCGTTCCGATCCGTGTCTGTTCCATTTGCAAAGCTGGAACCATCCGGTGACTGTCCGGATTGTGAACCGCCGCGCCCTTGCGACTGCACGAATAATTTTGCAAATGTTCTGTTAATGTTCCAAAGATGCACTGGCAGTCTGCGGGGGGACTGCTATCTCAGAGGGAACTGCTTGGGGATCAAGATGGCCGAATTGAAAAATATCGAGGTGCGCGGCGCGCGCGAACACAACCTCAAGAACATCGATGTGGACATTCCGCGCGACCAGCTTGTCGTGATCACTGGCCTGTCAGGGTCGGGCAAATCCTCGCTGGCCTTCGATACGATTTATGCAGAAGGGCAGCGGCGCTATGTGGAATCGCTGTCGGCCTATGCGCGCCAGTTTCTGGATATGATGGAAAAGCCAGATGTGGATCACATTTCCGGTTTGTCCCCCGCGATTTCGATTGAACAGAAGACGACGTCGAAGAACCCCCGTTCAACCGTTGGGACGATCACCGAGATTTACGACTATCTGCGCTTGCTGTTCGCACGGGCAGGGACCCCATACAGCCCCACAACCGGCCTTCCGATTGAAGCGCAGCAGGTGCAGGACATGGTGGACCGTGTGATGGCCTTGCCCGAGGGCACGCGCGGCTATTTGCTGGCCCCGATCATCCGCGACCGCAAGGGCGAGTATCGCAAGGAATTTCTGGAACTGCGCAAGCAGGGGTTCCAGCGTGTGAAAGTGGACGGCCAGTTTTACGAATTGGACGAACCGCCGACACTCGACAAGAAATTCCGCCATGACATTGACGTGGTCGTCGACCGGATCGTCGTGCGCGAAGGCTTGGAAACGCGGCTGGCCGACAGTTTCCGCACTGCGCTTGATCTGGCCGACGGGATCACTGTGCTGGAAACAGCACCTAGCGAAGGCGAATCTGAACGCATCACCTTTTCCGAGAAATTCGCCTGTCCTGTCAGCGGCTTCACGATCCCCGAGATCGAACCGCGTCTGTTTTCGTTCAACGCACCCTTTGGTGCATGCCCGTCCTGTGATGGTCTGGGGGTTGAATTGTTCTTTGATGAACAACTGGTCGTGCCCGATGTGACCTTGAAAATCGCTGACGGCGCCTTGGCCCCATGGCGCAAGGGCAAGTCACCGTATTTTCTGCAAACAATCGAATCCATTGCCAAGCACTACGGCTTTAACAAGAACGCCCGCTGGAAAGATCTGGACCCTAAGGTGCAGCAGGTCTTTCTGTATGGTTCCGGCACCGAAGAGATCAAGTTCCGTTATGATGAAGGTGGCCGCGTTTATCAGGTCGCACGCGCCTTTGAGGGTGTGATCCCAAATATGGAACGCCGCTATCGCGAAACCGATAGCAACTGGATCCGCGAAGAGTTCGAGAATTTCCAGAACAACCGCCATTGCGGCACCTGTGGCGGCTACCGGCTGCGCGAGGAGGCATTGGCCGTCAAGATCGGTGGCCTGCACATCGGTCAGGTCGTGCAGATGTCGATCAAGGAAGCCTATGACTGGTGTCAGGAGGTGCCCGCCGCGCTGAGCAAACAGAAAAACGAGATTGCCGCGGCCATCCTCAAGGAAATCCGCGAGCGGGTCGGGTTCTTGAACAACGTGGGGCTTGAATACCTGACGCTCTCGCGCAATTCGGGCACCTTGTCTGGCGGCGAAAGCCAGCGGATCAGGTTGGCCAGCCAGATCGGGTCTGGCTTGCAGGGCGTGCTATATGTCCTGGACGAACCCTCGATCGGGTTGCACCAACGCGATAACGACCGTTTGCTGACAACGCTCAAGAACCTGCGCGATCAGGGCAATACGGTGATCGTCGTCGAACACGACGAAGAAGCGATCCGCGAGGCGGATTATGTCTTTGACATCGGACCGGGTGCCGGTGTGCATGGCGGTCAAGTGGTGGCCAAAGGCACACCTGCCGAGATTATGGCAAATGCGGATTCGATCACCGGCCAATATCTGACGGGTGCCCGCCAGATCGCCGTGCCTGCCAAACGCCGCAAGGGCAAAGGCAAGAAACTGACCGTTGTAAAGGCCACGGGCAACAACCTGCAAAATGTAACGGCCGATTTTCCGCTTGGCATGTTTGTTTGTGTGACCGGTGTTTCCGGCGGGGGCAAATCCACTCTCACGATCGAGACCCTGTTCAAGAACGCCTCGATGAAGCTCAATGGCGCGCGCCAGACGCCCGGACCATGCGAGACGATCAAAGGCTTTGAACATCTCGACAAGGTCATCGATATCGACCAGCGCCCCATCGGGCGTACCCCGCGTTCAAACCCTGCGACCTATACCGGTGCCTTTACGCCGATCCGCGAATGGTTTGCGGGCATGCCCGAGGCCAAGGCGCGCGGCTACAAGCCCGGGCGGTTCAGTTTCAACGTCAAAGGTGGGCGTTGTGAAGCCTGCCAAGGGGACGGTGTCATCAAGATCGAGATGCACTTCCTTCCCGATGTTTATGTGACCTGCGAAACCTGCAAAGGTGCGCGCTATAACCGCGAGACGCTGGAGATCAAATTCAAGGGACAGTCCATTGCCGACGTCCTTGATATGACGGTGGAAGACGCGCAGCAGTTCTTTACCGCCGTTCCCGCAATCCGCGAAAAGATGGATGCGCTGATGCGGGTCGGTCTGGGCTATATCAAAGTGGGCCAGCAAGCCACGACCCTGTCAGGCGGTGAGGCGCAGCGCGTGAAACTGTCCAAGGAATTGGCGCGCCGCTCTACAGGGCGGACGCTCTACATTCTGGACGAGCCGACCACGGGTTTGCATTTCGAGGATGTGCGCAAGCTTTTGGAAGTGCTGCATGAATTGGTGGATCAGGGCAATTCGGTGATTGTGATCGAACACAATCTGGATGTGGTCAAGACCGCCGATCACATCATCGACATCGGCCCCGAAGGGGGTGACGGCGGGGGCCGGATCGTGGCTGTCGGCACGCCGGAAGAGGTCGCCGAGGTCGCCGAAAGTCATACGGGCCGCTATCTCAAAGAGATGTTGTCGGCCCGTAAGGTTGCCGCAGAGTGATCAATCGTAGCTTAGATCGAGTGTGATCACTTCACCATCGCTGGTGACCAGCGACTGTGCGTAGATCTCCCGATAGGGTCCATCGTCAACCATACCATTCACCGTCACGGTGCTGCCTATGGCTACGGGTACCAGATTTGGCCCAAGTTACACCTCGATCTCGCCGGTGTCGTCTTTGAGCACAAATGTATCCTCGTCTGTGATCCGGTCCACGGTACCGGTGATTGTGACCTGCGTTTCGGGTTGCAGGTCAACGATAGCTGGATTGGCCAAGGCAAAGGATGGCAAGGCCGCCAACAAGCATGCAATCAGGGTTTTGCGTATCATGGCCTAGTCCAATGCGATGCCAAGCAGAACAAGGGCTGCAATCGCAGCCAGCGCAAACGCCCATCCCGGTGCGGTGACCGTGTGGTCAGACTTGAGCCATTGCGTCAATCCTGCCTTTGAAAGTGCAGGTTTCGCCGGTTCATTCATGTCAAACTCCTTTTTCCCGAGTGAATAAGTCAGGAAATGGTCAT
>CAYGMX010000237.1:0-5143 GCA_964351055.1 uncultured Loktanella sp.
ATCTCCCGCGGTGCACAGGACCTCGGCAACGAGATCGAAACATCGCTGACAACACAGAACGCTCCAGCGACTGTAACGCTGCCAACAGCACCAACAACCTAAGCGCATTTGTCTAGAAAAAGCATTTTCTAGATAGAGTTTAAAAGCTGCGCCTGTTCAACATGGCGCAGCTTTTTCGGTCTTGGCAAGATGTTTGCCGTGATGAGTGTAATTGTTGTTTTTGCTTCCTACCGACACAAACGCAGTCTGGATCTTCGGCTTGGCCGGTTTTCCTGATCACACACGGACACATGATAAAGGCGGATATGATGAAGCGTTGCTTGGCAAATTTTGCGACTGACGAGGATGGTGCGGTCACAGTTGACTTTGTGATCCTGACTGCAGCGATTTGCTTGCTTAGTCTGACTGTGGGTCTGTTGATCACACGGGGTGGTACAGATCTGGGGAACGAAATCGAAACTTCGTTGACAGCACAGAACGTACCGGCAGCAGTGACGCTTCCTGCTGCGCCATCATCCTGACCGCTCAATTCCGCATCGGCCGTTGGCGATCCACCCTGCGAACCGCATGTCGTGCAGATCATTCGGGTTTGTCCAACTACAAACAGGCCTGCGAAGCTGACAACAATTCTGCATCAATTCAAGAACGAGATTGCTGGGTGGCAAATCGGCATCCGGACATATCCGGCAAAAGTTGATCGGCGTTTGGGTTGTACGGCAACATCACATTGCATTAGAAACCCGAAGAGTAGCCGGGTGCTAATTGACCACAGTTAAAGAATAGTATGGTGTGTCTGGACGATCGGACGCTAAGCGAGGATAAAAGGTATTATGCGCGGAGTTTTTGGACTTGTCCTTTTGATCGGCATGGGCTTGGCAGGCTTTGCGGTCTACATGGTCAATGATTACATGGAATCGCAGTCGGTTGCGCTTGAGCGCGAACGCGACCGCGCATCCAACGTGATTCAGACAATCGACATCTACTCGCCGTCCCGCGATCTGACCTATGGTGAGCAGTTGAAGGCAGAAGATGTCAAGATCATCAAGTATGCTGTCGACAACCTTCCCGAAGGATACTTTCAAACGCAAGAAGGGCTGTTTCCTGAAGGTGTCAATGTACCGCGGGTGGTCACACTTCCGATGCGCATCAATGAACCGATCCTTGCGTCTAAGGTCACAGAGCCAGGCGCGGCGCAAGGCATTACAGCTTTGCTGGACCCTGGTATGCGCGCCTTCCCCTTGCCCCGTGAACTGACCCAGTCCTTTACGGGCGAATTGCGCAACGCTGATGTGATCGACCTTTACTGGTCGGGTCGCGTCGGGACCGGACCGCAGATATCCCGCTTGGTCAAATCGCGTCTGGAGATTATTTCGATTGATCAGGGCGGCAACGGCGTTGTTGTTCAGGTGTCTCAGGAAGACTTCGCCGACTTGCAGGTATTGCAGTCCGCTGGAACCTTGTCCCTCACGCCGGTTGGCCGGAATGACGACGAAGTAGGCATGGAAACAATTGAAACCAACATTCAGGATGTTCTGGGCATCGAAGCTGTCGTGGTCGAAGAGGCTCCGGAGGAAGTCGAAGAACGCATTTGCACGCGGCGTGAGCGTCGCGGCGTTGAAACAATCACACTCCAGGTTCCCTGCGAGGACTGATTTTCGCAAGCTGTCCGGCTGATCTGACCTTGTAAAGCGCCCGTTTTCAGACGGGCGTTTTTTTTGCGCCACAGAAGTGTTGCCTGTTATCCACATACGGTTTGCGTTCCAACGCCTTGATTCTTGCAATAAATGTGGTTCTGCCGCATGGTCAGGAAATCTAGGGCACTAAGACCCATTCAATGAGGCGTGATCGGAGAGGCAGGTCACTTATGAAGTATGACAAATTTCTAAAGGCAGCGATTGCTGGCTTAACATTGTCGCTTACTGCGGCAGCACCAACATTTGCACCGGCCGAAACGTTGCGCGTCTTGCGCGGCGCAGCGTCCAGCGCACTCAGCGTTCCGATGAATCGGGCCGTTGTCGTAGAAAGCGATGTACCCTTTGCGGAACTTTCTATCGCAAACCCCGGGATTGCTGACATTTCGTCACTTTCAGACCGGACGATTTATGTTCTGGGTAAAGAACCCGGGCGCACGACGATGACGCTTCTCGGGGCCGATGGGCGCCTTATTACGAACGTCGAAGTCCATGTGTCGCCTGACATTGCCGAGTTCAAGGAACGTTTGACCCAAATTCTGCCTGGTGAGCCGATCGAAGTTCGCACTGCGAACAACGGCATTGTTCTATCAGGTACTGTCAGTTCGATTGTACGGCTTGACCGTGCTCTGGAGCTTGCGGAACGCTATGCACCAGAGCGGGTGTCAAACCTGATGGTTGTTGGTGGTACACAGCAGGTCATGTTGAAAGTCCGCTTTGCAGAAATGCAGCGGTCAGTCAGCAAAGCGCTTTCGTCCTCGCTTGCCCTCACGGGGACAGGCTTTGACGGTGACCTTGGAATCACAGGCGGTACCAACCGCACAGTCGGTCAAGGCGGCATCAACGGCGCTTTGGCAAACACGGTTCCGACGACAAACGCAAACAATGGTGCGATGGTCTTTGGTTTTGGTGCCGGTGGTCTTGAGGTCGGTATCCTTCTGGAAGCCCTTGAATCCAAGGGTGTTGTGCGCTCGCTTGCAGAACCGAACCTCACAGCACTCAGCGGTCAGGAAGCAACCTTCCTTGCCGGCGGCGAATATCCTGTGCCGATTTCGAACGATGGTGGCGATATTTCGGTGGAGTATAAGCCGTTCGGTGTTGAACTGAACTTTATCCCCCGCGTTGTCGATGGTGACGTCATCAATCTTGAATTGACTGCTGCGGTGTCTGCGATCGATACCGCCAACAGCTTCCAGGCCAACGGCTTTTCAATTGATGCCTTCAGCCGGCGTGAGACCTCGACAACCGTCGAGATGCGCGATGGTGAAAGCTTTGCGATTGCTGGTCTGCTGTCCGATGACTTCACAGATCTCAGCGGTCAGGTGCCATGGGTCGGTGACATTCCAGTTCTTGGCGCATTGTTCCGGAGTTCCGAGTATGCGCGCCGCCAAACTGAACTGGTGATCATCATCACGCCGCACCTTGTGTCGCCGACACGCGGTGAAGCGCTGGCATTGCCCACAGACCGTGTCCGTCCGCCGACCGAGCAAGACTTGTTCCTGTTTGGCCGGGTTGCACGAACAGGTGCGCCATCCACTGGTGCAGCAGGCGAAGTAGCACGGCAGGACTTTAGCGGGTCCTACGGCTATGTTCTTGACGAATGATTGGAGCGTAAGGCTATGAAATACTTTATAACCACGGCTATCGCTGCCGCGACACTGTCAGCCTGTTCACCGGCAGACTCAACCTTCGGGTCCTTCTACACAGAGGCCGGATCATCACTTGATACGGGCACTTTTGGCGAAGCCACCATGAATAACCGTTTGGTACAGACCGGACAGCAGGATTATACGATCAATCTTGCCCGTCGTTTTGCATCCGACGTGAATTCAACGGTCAACTTTGCATTCAACTCGGCTGTACTTGACGAAAGCGCCCGCGCAACGTTGACGCAACAGGCCGACTGGATCCGGCAGTTCCCCGAAGTGCGCTTTACGGTCTATGGCCACACCGATCTGGTGGGCAGTCAGGCCTACAACCGTGCACTTGGTCTGCGGCGCGCACAGGCGGCTGTTGCTTTCCTGACGTCGCAGGGCATTGATCGCAGCCGGTTGGATGCGGTTTCGTCCTTTGGCGAAACACAACCTCTTGTGGTGACAGAAGGTCGCGAACGGCGTAACCGTCGCACGGTCACCGAGGTTTCCGGTTTCGTCGAGAGCCACCCGCTTGTCCTGAACGGCAAGTACGCACAGGTGATCTTCCGCGAGTACGTTGGAAGCGCGATCCCGGTATCGACGATCACGTCGACTACCATTGCGGGCGAAAGCTAACTTTCACTGGTCAATGTGACGCCGGATTAACAGTCCGGCGTCAACACTCTCTGAGAATTGACAAGATCGTCGTAATTATTCGCACAATTACGATCTTTTGGTCCTAATCTCGACAAGATTCCCCCAAATAGTGTTAGTGTAGCAAGTGTCCTGCCCCTGGGCTGACAAGAATCCTTTCCATTGTGTTAGGGTGACAGTCTCGGTGGCATAAATTGAGTGTGATCAAAGTGATGGGGACATCAATAGAATGAATACGAGCCCGGTCGTCCAAAACGACCCACCACAAATTGTGGCATGCACCATCAGTCGCGACGTTCAGAATTTCGATCTCTTGATCGAAGATATGGAGTCCGCGCTTGGCGACGCTTGGGGTGACCTGAGTTTTGACGATGCTCCTGCCTTTCTTGCACAACCGGAGGCGTAAGGTCTGCAGTTTGTAACTATCGCGATGGATGCAGAAGACTATGACAACCTAACTGGCATCTCGCTGGTTATCGGCAGCGACAAGGCAGCAAATGTCAAAGTTATCTTGATTGCGGAAGATGTGAGCCCAACATCTCTCCACCAGTTGTTGCGTGAAGGTGGCGACGAATTTGTCCCCTACCCGCTTCCGGAAAACGAGCTCGCACGTGCAATCGAGCGGGTCCTGACCACAAAGGCGGCTCCCCCTCCCGAACAAACATCGACGACCAAATTTCAAGCGACGGGGGACCGGGCCGGTGTGGTTATTCCGGTTCACGGAATCGCAGGCGGAACAGGCGCCACACTTTTTGCTGTAAATCTGGCTTGGGAATTGGCCAATATTGACAAGGACGATCCACCAAGGGTCTGCCTGCTTGACCTCGATTTCCAGTTTGGTTCGGCCTCGACCTATCTCGATCTTCCCCGTCGCGAAGCTGTTCTTGAAATGCTGACCGATACAGAGGCGATGGATAGCGAGGGCTTTCAGCAGGCCTTGCTGACATTTGGCGAAAAGCTGCATGTGCTGACCGCGCCGATGGACATGATCCCGCTCGACATGATTACGCCGCTCGATATCTCTCGGGTGATCGAGATGGCGAGCAAGAATTTCGACTATGTGATCATCGATATGCCCTCGACCATGGTAGAGTGGTCGCAGACAGTCCTTGAACTGGCCCATGTGTATTTTGCCATGATCGAACTGGACATGCGTTCTGCGCA
>CAYGMX010000238.1:0-5111 GCA_964351055.1 uncultured Loktanella sp.
ACCGCCACCGCTACCGGGAACACGGTTGCCGCCACCGCCGCCACCGCCCATCAGGACACGGAGCTGTTCGCGGCCTTTATTGACCAGTTCATCAATGTCGGGGATGTTCGGGCCATCGTTGTTTGGCGGACGATTGCCGCCGCCGCGGTTGCCGTCGTCGCCGCCACCTGAACCTTTGTTTCCGCCACCGCCCCAAGGGCCACCGTTATTTCCTGCCATCGTCTTCCCATGCTTCCTTTCGTCGGTGCCCTTGCACTCTGGGCCGTTCCCTATGCCATGTGTGCTTTGATTGCCTGAAATCAAGCTGTGCGCACCGGTTCCTTCATTGTGACCAGTTCTTCTGCCATTGTCGGGTGGACTGCAACAGTACGGTCAAAATCTTCTTTTGTCGCACCCATTTTCACTGCAATGCCCACCAGCTGGATCATTTCGCCAGCATGATCTGCGACGATATGACAACCCAAGACCTTGCGGGTCGCCTTGCTCACCACCAGTTTCATCAAAACGCGGTCGTCACGCCCTGCAAAAGCATGGTTCATCGGCTTGAACGAGGTACAGTAAATCTCGACCGGTTCGATATCGCGGGCCTCTTCTTCGGTCAGGCCGACAGTACCAAGCTCGGGTTGGGTAAAGACAGCCGACGGGATCATATCATGATCGACCGCCGTGGGGTTTCCCTTGAAGACGGTTTCCACAAAGGCCATGCCTTCACGGATCGCCACCGGCGTCAGCTGGACACGGTTGGTCACATCACCGATGGCGTAAATCGACGGGACGGCGGTCTGGCTGTATTCATCAACCACGATCTCGCCGCGCCGTCCGACAGTGACACCGGCCTCTTGCAGCCCTATGCCTTCGGTGTTCGGGGCACGGCCCGTTGCAAACATCACCTGATCGAAAACCTGCTCGGTGCCATTGGTCGCCTTGACCCAGATACCGTGGCCCGCGCCCTCATGAGGCAATTGCGCCGGCTTGCCACTTTCCATTGGCACACCTTCGTGAACGCCCTCCAGATCCTCTTTTGTCGCAGCCCGCATCTCGACGATGTTGGTGCCCAGATGCAGGTTGACGCCTTTGGCCCGCATTCCTTCGGCGACCAGTCCGCGCGCCTCGTCATCAAAACCGCGCAGGATTTGGGCGCCCCGATAGAACTGTGTCACCTGCACCCCGAGCCCGTTGAGGATACCCGCGAACTCGGATGCGATATAGCCACCGCCGATGATCAGGATTGAGCGGGGCATGTGATCGAGCAGAAAAATATCATTCGAGGTGATCGCAAGCTCTGCCCCCGGCATATCGGGGACGACAGGGCGACCCCCCGTTGCCACCAGAATGTGCTTTGCCCGCAATTCCTCGCCCGTGGACAACGTGACGGTATGCGCATCCTTCAGTGCGGCGCGCGCATCGAAAATCTCGACGTTGGAGCCTGAAAGAAGCTTGCGATAGATGCCTTCCAAACGGTCCAGTTCGCTATGCAGATGCTTACGGAACTTCAGCCAGTCGAACGGCCCCTCCTGCACATCCCAGCCATAGGCGCGGGCATCGTCGAACATTTCTGCATAGCCCGAGGCAAACACCATCAGCTTTTTCGGGACGCAACCCCGAATGACGCAAGTACCCCCCATCCGGTATTCTTCGGCCAAGGCGACCTTTGCACCCGTCGCTGCGGCAACGCGTGCGGCACGCACACCGCCAGAGCCGCCGCCAATCACGAATAGGTCATAGTCAAAAGTCATCTTGGGTCTCCAATACGGGTGTCGCGGTCAATCGGCGATATCAACAAAAATATTGTCATCGTCGAGAACATCGAACTGGACAACCTCGGTTGTGTTGTTGGTGATGTCACGGATCGTCACTTTGCCGTCACCATGCCCGACAACAACGACATCGCAGATATCGATGAAAAGGCCATTTTCCACGACCCCGGGGATCTGGTTAAGCATGAGGCTGAGTTGAAGCGGATTGCCGATCCGCCGGAGGTGAAGATCAAGGATAAAATTCCCCTCTTCGGTCACGAAAGGCGCGTCACCCTGCAGCCGTTGCGCCACATCGCGTCCCATCACATCCATGCCGATCAGCATTTCTTCGATCAGGGTCTGCGTCGCGGAAAGCCCGAAAGGAACGACTTCGACAGGCAAAGGAAATGCGCCCAGCGTGTCCACTTTCTTGGTTGCATCGGCGATCACAATCATCTTGTCACTTGCGGTTGCAACCAGTTTTTCGCGCAGATGCGCGCCACCGCCCCCTTTGATCAAGGTCAGGGCGTCATCGTATTCATCGGTGCCGTCAATGGTGACATCGAGCCATTTTGCATCTTCCAGCGTGATTACCTCGATCCCGACTTCACGGGCCAGTCGCGCCGTCCGGTTCGAAGTTGGCACACCTTTGATCTTTAGCCCCTCTTCGCGCACCATCTCACCCAGACATTGCACAAGCCATGCCGCGGTTGATCCGGTCCCCAGCCCGACCTTCATGCCGGATTCAACATAATCGGTTGCCTGTTTGGCTGCGACAAATTTCGCCTTGTCGATCGGGGACAGTTCGCTTGCCATGAAAGCTGCTCCAAAATTCACGTCAGCGGTCTTATATGCAACATTGCAGCGGGGTGCGAGGCCCCAAATCCGCAAAGCACCGTTGAGCGGCCTTGATGCGTGTTTTTCAGTGCAAGTGTCGTATTTGGACGGACGCGCGCGCCCCTTTCGGCTAGCGTTTGCCCAAGGCCGCGCGAGCAGTCGCCATCACCTCTAGGAAGTGCGCTTTCGATGTTTCTCTCTGTCTTCGACATGTTCAAAGTGGGCGTGGGCCCTTCGTCGTCCCATACCATCGGGCCGATGGTAGCAGCGGCACGGTTTCTGGACCATCTGCGCGCACAGCCCTTTCGTGTTGCAGGCGTACAAGCCTCGCTGCACGGCAGCCTTGCCTTCACCGGTATCGGTCATGCGACCGATCGCGCTGTCATCCTTGGATTGGCCGGATTTCGGGCGGACACCTATGATGCGGACAAGGCGGATGCCGAACTGGTGCGGATCGCTGAGGCGCATACTGTTACCCCCGACGGTCTGGGCTGTCTGAAATTCCACCCCAAGGATGACCTGATCTTTGACTATGGCCCCGCCCTGCCCGGCCATGCCAACGGGATGATCTTGCGCGGCACCGATGCACAGGGCGACGTCATCACCCAAGTGACCTATTATTCCATCGGCGGTGGGTTCGTCCTGACAGAAGCGGAACTTGCCGCAGGCAAGGACGGCGACACCGGCGCGCCCGTGCCGTTCCCGTTCCATACGGCCCAGCAGATGCTGGACATGTCGCGGATGTCGGGCAAGACGATCGCGCAAATGAAACGGACCAACGAATTGTCCCGGATGCCGGGTACCGACCTTGACAAGGGACTTGCCCGGATCTGGGAGGTCATGAACAATTGCATCGAGCGCGGGCTTGCCACCGACGGCATATTGCCCGGAGGTCTCTCGGTGCGGCGCCGCGCTAAAGGTATCTGGGCGGCGCTTCAGGCAGAGCGCGGCATGAACCTCACCGCCCCGCACACGATCAATGACTACATGTCCACCTATGCCATGGCCGTGAACGAGGAGAACGCCGCCGGCGGTCAGGTCGTGACAGCGCCGACAAACGGGGCCGCAGGCGTGATCCCCGCCACGATCCGGTACTGGCTGGATCATGTCCCCGGGGCCGCGCCTTCGCGGGTGCCCGAATTCTTGCTGACGGCGGCGGCGGTCGGCGGATTGATCAAATACAATGCCTCGATCTCAGGAGCCGAATGCGGCTGTCAGGCCGAAGTCGGCAGCGCGGCGGCCATGGCTGCTGCGGGGCTCGCGGCTGTTCTGGGCGGCACGCCAGAGCAGATCGAGAATGCCGCCGAAATCGCGCTAGAGCACCATTTGGGCATGACCTGCGATCCCGTCAAAGGGCTGGTGCAAGTGCCTTGCATTGAACGCAACGGCTTGGGCGCGATCAAGGCTGTGTCTGCGGCGTCGCTGGCCATGCGCGGCGACGGTATCCATCTGGTGTCGCTGGATGTGGCGATTGAAACCATGCGTCAGACCGGTGCTGACATGAGCGAGAAGTACAAGGAAACCGCCCTTGGTGGCTTGGCTGTGAATGTGCCGAACTGTTGAAAAGAGGCGCGCGCAGGCACGCAATTGCCCTGCCCCATCCCTTTGACTAGAGTGCGCCAATGACCACAGACCGTCCCTTTCTTGGCGTCATGTTGATGCTTGCTTTTTGCGTGCTGGCCCCCTTGGGCGACAGCATTGCGAAACTTCTTGGCGGCACGGTGGCGCTTGGCGTGCTGGTCTTTGTCCGTTTCGGCATTCAGGCGGTTGTCCTGTTGCCGCTTGTCGCGCTTGGCGGACAGGGATTCCAACTGCCGCCCGGTTTGCTGCTCTGGACCCTGATCCGGACAGTCCTGCATATCCTTGGCATCGGTCTGATGTTCAGCGCCTTGCGTTTTCTTCCGCTGGCCGATGCGTTGGCCATTGCCTTTGTGATGCCGTTCATCATGCTGCTGCTGGGGCATTTCGTCATGAACGAACATGTCGGCGTCCACCGTATGATTGCATGCGCGGTCGGCTTTGGCGGCACGCTTCTGGTGATCCAGCCCAACTTTGTCGAAGTCGGCTATCCCGCGCTCTTGCCACTGGGCGTTGCGGTTGTCTTTGCGCTATTTATGATGGTCACCCGCAGGGTCGCGCGGGCCATGGACCCGATCAAACTGCAGGCGATCAGCGGGTTGCAGGCCACGGTGATCCTGGCTGCGCTCCTTTTGCTGGCCCCTGCCGACCTTGTTGATACCAGTTTCGATTTTGATCGCTGGACATGGGTTTTGCTTGCGGGCCTTGGTCTGCTGGGAACCCTTGCGCATCTTTTCATGACATGGAGCCTGCGGTTTGCCCCTGCATCGACGCTGGCACCCATGCAATATCTGGAGATCCCCGTCGGGACTGCGATCGGCTGGCTGATCTTCTCTGATCTGCCCAACGGGCTGGCGGCAATCGGGATCTGTATCACGGTCGGCGCAGGGCTTTATGTCATTGTGCGCGAACGGCGACTGTCAAAGCAGTCTCTAAAAGCGCCCGCGGCAGTGTGACCAA